>DATGMV010000001.1:0-8121 GCA_035307185.1 Fermentimonas sp.
CCAAGAAAAAGACGACAACCTCACTAAACGCGAGGTTGAAGTACTTACAGGAATTGTTAATGGGATGATGAATAAGGAGATTGCAGAATCTCTAAATATTAGCATACATACCGTTGTGAGACACAGAAAGAATATAACTACAAAAACAGGAATCCGAAGTCAGTCAGGACTCACCATCTACGCTATTTCAAAAAAAATTGTAGATATTGAAGATGTCGAGATTTAGAATCTATAATTTATTGTTGCAGCAATATTTGTAGGATCCGTTTGATTTAGATACCCCCCTCTATAATATGAGGTGTACCCTTTCGAATTAAATATATTATTAAAGAAAAATCGTAGCTGAACCTTATTCATTCGATATCCGGCTTGAAGATTCACTGTTGTATATGAATCTGCTAAAAACGGTTTAATATTTGGTTGTACGTTATGTCCCGGTAAAATTTGATAAGTATATTCTGCAAAAGGTCTTTCTCCTACATAATAAACACCCGCACCGATTGATAAATCTCTTAAGAATCCTTCAAAGAAGCTATAGTTTAACCAGCTGTTGGCCATGTGATTTGCTACATTCATGGGCGTAGAACCTTCATGATAATATGGACTATCATGGTATCCTGCGTCGAGGTACGAGTAACCAATAACAGCATCCATATTTCTTAAAATCTTACCTGTAAGTTCCAGTTCCACCCCTTTACGTTTTAGATTTCCCGCTTTAATGTAATATCCGGTATTTCTTCCAGCATCGTCTAAAGCTGCATATGTCAAGTTGTTATTAAGTATGTGGAACAAAGTTGCATTAAATCTCAGTCTGTTATCAAACAATTCTGCTTTAATGCCGGCTTCGATTTGTTTTTCTCTTGTAGCTCCTATCTGGGTTACTTTATCTTCTAAAAGATTGCCAGCACCTCGTAAAGATGTAGTAGTGGTATAAGAAGCAAAGAAATTTAGATTTTTATAGGGTGTCAATATCAATCCAAACAAAGGATCCCATACACTACCACCATTTGTGGAAATTGTATTCTCGTTTAATCCGCTCATTTGGCTATATCTAAGGCCTAATGATAACTTAAGATACTCATTGATCGTCATTAATTCTTGTAACAGCAAACCGTATGAATAATCGCGTGATATTACAGGATCCCCGTTAGTTAGTTGCACATTTGGTGCTAAATTAGGTATCGTTTGAATAACATCTATCGTGTCAACAATAATTGAGTTTGTATTGATAGTTGAGACGTCTGTCCATCTATAGTCAAGACCTATATTGAATGTATGTTTAATAAAACCTGTGTGAAGATCCTTTCCTATTAGGTCAAGCTGAAAAACTCCATTTTTATCCAATCTTTCACTTCCGCTATAGGCTCTTGATCGGAGGTTGAAGTTTCCTGTTTGAGAAGCGTTACGGAGAGGGCTTACATGTGCAGCAATTTTAGTGATATTCATATTTGAACCCGCATATGCAATACGGAGACTAAACCAATCGTTAAGACTACGATTTAAATGTGCTATGTACGAAATTGTGTTTACAACTTGGCGGTCAGAGGAGAAACCCATAAACTTTTCGTGAGGTATTTCGTAAACATTAAATATACTATCGGCACTGAGATTAACTGTTCCCTGATCGGGCGTACGTGAATCGTGAAGGTAATCCATCTCCACTGTAACTTTGGTTTTATTATCAGGCTGCCAAGCAAAAGAAGGATTTAGATATATTCTATCCTTAGTGACATGACTGCGGTAACTGTTAACCTGTTCATAAGCACCATTTATACGAAAGGCAGTACGTTGTAATTTATCTGTTACAAATTGTATGTCAAATGTTGGGCGCAGCTGTCCCCAGCTACCTGTTCGCAGTCCAATATTCCCAGAATTTATAAATCTTGGTGTTTTAGTGGCTATGTTTACTACCCCTCCCGCAGATCCGAGGTCGTTGCCCAAACCTTGTGCAATGGCAGCAGATCCTCGTAATATTTGTATTGTTTCTACTCCCTGCATATCTGTTAGAAATCCAGAACCACGGAAGTCTGAATGAACCCTAACTCCATTCTTTACAACTGGTATTCCTCTATATCCGCGAGAAGTTAGACTTTCTGTGGTATTCCCGAATGTTGCAAAAGTAGTCAAACCTGGAGAGTTTCTTACAGCATCATTTAAAGTCAATACTCCCTGATCGGTTATCATCTTCTGAGAAATGACAGAAATACTTTGTACTTGTTCATCTAATCTTAAAGGGATACGTGTGAGTGCATCCATCTTTTCAGGGCGTTCACGTCTATTGCCGAAAACTTCAACTTCAAGTAGGACATGTTCATCGTTCTGGAGGATAAAATTCTCATTTTTCTCCCCTTTTTCTTGAAAATTAATTACTTTCTTTTGTGGAGTGTACCCTATATAGCTTACAATAACTGAATACTGTCCAGTAGGTACATTGTTTAGATAAAATTCTCCGTTGGAGTCTGTGTCATCACCTATACCCAGTTCATCAAGAAAAACTGTAGCACCTATTAATTCATCACCTTCATTGTTTGTGACTGTTCCGGAAAATATATTGTTAAACTGACTAAACGCCAAGTAAGGAAATGTTGTTGTAAACAATAAAAATAATACAAGTCTTTTGTTCATCTGTTTTTGTTTTTAAATCTAATATCTATATCAAATAGTAAAATTCTATAACTTGTTATTTACGAGTACAAAGAAATAGTAAAAAAGTAGGCAAGACAATACCATTTAATTACCAAATGATAAACTTATAGTACTCATTATGTGCCATTAGGTGTAATGTTAATTAGTGTAATTGATTGTTTCGATAATCTTTTTATTGGATTATTTGTCTTAGACTTTTTAATTTTAATGTTAGAGTGTTGATAATAATAAAAAGCATATTCTTGCAATGATTGGTTAAATCATTTTCTATTTTAAAATATTAATCATAGTTTTACGTTCTCATAAATTATAATCGTAATGAAAATTCACGAATACCAAGCAAAAGAAATTTTTTCGGCATATGGGATACCTGTAGACCAGAGTGTGATGTGCCGCTCGGTGGATGATGCAGTAAAAGCATATACACTTTTAGATTCACAAAAAGTAATTGTAAAAGCTCAGGTTCATACCGGTGGAAGAGGTAAAGCCGGAGGTGTGAAGCTGGCTGAAGATGAGATTCAATTGCGGAAACATGCGGCAAGTATATTAGG
This sequence comes from Fermentimonas sp., assembly GCA_035307185.1. Classification (GTDB taxonomy): domain Bacteria; phylum Bacteroidota; class Bacteroidia; order Bacteroidales; family Dysgonomonadaceae; genus Proteiniphilum. Next base: position 3,198 of record DATGMV010000001.1, read on the forward strand.
CATGAATATTAAAGGGTTTATTGTTGATCGGGTTTTAGTAGGACAGGCTGTTAACATCTATAAAGAGTTTTATGTTAGTTTTGTTGTTGACAGAAAAACAAAATCTTCAATACTTATGCTAAGTAAAGAAGGGGGTATGGATATTGAAAAAGTAGCGAAGGAGACTCCCGAAAAGATTTTTAAGTTTGCTATAGATCCATTTTTAGGCGTGCCAGATTATCTAGCTCGTGAAGCAGCTTTTGTTCTTTTTGAAGATGTTAAATTTGTGCGTGAGGCAGCTGTGATTATTCAAAAACTTTATAAGTTATTTGTTGAGTCTGATGCTTCTCTCGCTGAAATTAATCCATTGGTTCTGACAAAAGAAGGTGATATTATTGCGATTGATGCAAAGATGACTTTTGATGATAATGCTCTTTTCAGACATCCAAAGATTGCAGCTCTTAACGAGCCTACAGAGGACGAGAAGAAGGAACTCTTTGCAAAGAGTAAAGGTTTTAGCTATGTGAATCTTGGAGGCGAGATTGGTTGCATGGTTAACGGTGCTGGTTTGGCAATGGCTACTATGGATGTTATTAAGCTTTATGGCGGTAATCCTGCTAATTTTCTGGATATTGGAGGCAGCTCTAATCCGAATAAGGTAATTGAAGCAATGAAGTTACTCTTGAGTGACAAAAATGTTAAAGTGGTTCTAATTAATATTTTTGGAGGTATTACCAGGTGTGACGATGTTGCAAAGGGGCTACTCGAGGCTTTTAAACAGATAAAAACAGATGTTCCAATTGTGATAAGACTTACCGGAACAAACGAGAAAGAAGGTCGTGCATTATTAGAAGGAACCGATCTGCATGTTGCAAATACTATGGGTGAGGCAACTCAGAAGGCTGTTGATCTGGCTAAACAACTTCATAATTAAACCACTAAAAACTAAAAGACTAATATGAGTATTCTTATTGATAATAAAACACGACTTATTGTTCAAGGTATAACAGGAAGAGATGGAGCATTTCATTCATCTAAAATGAAATCATATGGTACTAATGTTGTTGGTGGAGTTTCACCTGGAAAGGCGGGAGAATTAGTTGATGGAGTTCCTGTTTTTAATACTGTGAAAGATGCAGTGAGGGAAACAGAAGCAAATACATCAGTAATATTTGTACCGGCTACATTTGCTAAAGATGCTATGATGGAAGCTGCAGATGCAGGAGTTGAATTGATAATTTGTATTACGGAAGGTGTTCCAACACTTGATGTAGTTGAAGCACATAGTTTTATCAAAAGGAAAGGTGCTAACCTGATTGGCCCAAATTGTCCTGGGTTGATATCACCTGAAAAGAGTATGGTGGGGATTATGCCAACCATGATTTTCAAAAAAGGGAGTACTGGTGTAATTAGTAGGAGCGGTACACTTACTTATGAGGTAGTCTATAATCTTACAGCCAATGGTATTGGGCAATCAACTGCAGTTGGCGTTGGAGGAGACCCTGTTGTGGGACTTTATTTTATAGAGCTATTGGAAATGTTTGAAAATGACCCAGAGACTGATTCAATTGCACTTATTGGAGAGATTGGAGGAGATGCAGAAGAACAGGCAGCAGAGTATATTAAGAGCCATATTACTAAGCCAGTGGTTGCTTTTATAGCAGGTCGACAAGCTCCTCCTGGAAAACAAATGGGACATGCTGGAGCAATAATCTCAAGCGGTTCTGGTACAGCAGCAGAAAAGATTGCAGCTTTAGAAGCCGCGGGTGTTTTGGTTGCAAAAGAACCAAGTTTAATTCCTGAGATGTTGAAAAGAGTTATGTAGACTTAAATTTAAATAATTAAATACTGTTTGACTAAATCGAGTTTGAAAAAACTCGATTTATTGCGTTTATTGAAGACAAGATAACGCAAAAAACGTGAAACGGGTGTTATAAGTTTCTTTATATTTGTATTTACATAATTTATTAAACGAATTTGATATAATGACTACCAGAAGAAACTTCATTAAAAAAGTATCTATAGGTACTGCCGCAGCGTCTGTAGGTGGCGTATTACCTGGATTTAGCGCTAAGAGTTATAATAATATAGTTGGTGCCAACGACAAAATAAGAATGGCAGCAATTGGAGTTAATTCACGAGGAAACGCATTGGCAGGCGGTTTTGCAAGAGAAGAGAATTGTGAAATAACGTACGTCTGCGATGTAGACAAACGTGCAATGGACAAATGTTCAAACAATGTAAAAGGTATTGCGGGTAACACTCCTAAACAGGAAAAAGATATACGCAAGTTATTAGAGAATAAAGACCTGGATGCTGTAATAATCGCAACTCCTGAGCATTGGCATGCACCAGGTGCGTTGATGGCAATGAAAGCCGGCAAACATATTTACCTTGAAAAACCTACTGGGCATAATCCTGCAGAAAATGAGATGCTTATGGATGCAGTTAAAAAATACAAGGTTGTAGCAGCAACAGGTATGCAACGTAGATCATGGCCAAACGTAATAAATGCAGTTAACGACGTTAGAAGCGGTTTAATTGGTGATGTTTTTTATAGTAAATGCTGGTACGCAAATAATAGGCCTTCAATTGGAGTGGGTAAAGTAGGAGCTATACCTGATTGGTTAGACTGGGAGTTATGGCAAGGTCCTGCACCACGTGTATCAAACTTCAAAGATAACTATTTACATTATAATTGGCACTGGTTTTATAACTGGGGCACAGGTGAATCAGGTAACAACGGCGTACATTTCATAGATATTGCTAGATGGGCAATGGGGCTAAATTTTCCAACTTCGGTAAACTCTTCGGGAGGCAGATATTATTATAAAGATGACTGGGAATTCCCAGATACTCAAACAATAGATTTTGAGTTTGGTAATGACAAAATGATATCATGGGAAGGTAGAAGTGCAAATGGTAGAGGGATTGAAGGAGCAACTGTAGGAGCAATATTCTATGGTAGTAAAGGTTCTTTGGTTATTGGAGGTGGTAATTCATATGAGGTTTATGATACTAAAAATAAACAGATAAAAAAAGTTACAAGTGATATGGGTTTCACAGAGGGCGATATAACCAATCCAACAAGGCAGTTAGATCATTATCATTTTTCTAATTTCCTTAATGGTATTCGACAAGGTTCTGCGTTGAATGCAGATATTAATGTGGGTTGTATAAGCTCTACACTTGCTCTGCTTGGAAATATTGCACAAAGAACCAAGAGCTCATTTTTAACAAATCCTGTTAATGGTAGAATCCTTGATAATAAAGAGGCTCAAAGTATGTGGAGTCGCGATTATCAAAAAGGTTGGGAAATGAAACTATAAGAAATATAAGATATTGTTTTTGAAATTCTCTTCTTACTCCGTTAGTAAACTCTAAATAAGTGTGTTATTACAGAAATGAGTTATGCTGACGGAGTTTTATTATTTACATGGTTTTAAAAAAGCTTTTATGAATAATATCTTTATTTGCGTACTTTTGCTTTATAAGACTTAATATACACTTTACTACAAATAATGCCACAAAGATTATTATTGCCAACTGAGCCCAAGGAAAATATAAACAATGAAACAAACACTTCATATAAACAAATACTAATGCGCTTTGTCCGTTTTTGGCCATTTCTTTTTCTTGGAATTGTTTTTGCCGTTGGGATTGCTCTTTTTTATATACGCAACTCCACACCTGTTTATAAAGTGTCTTCAAGTATTATATTAAAGGATGCACGTAGCGAATATAAAAGAGGGGCAGATCATCTTGATTTTGCTCTTTCAGGTGCTTCAAATAATGTTGCCAATGAATTGTTTATATTAAGGTCTCGAACACTTATTAGAAAAGTATTGGAAAGATTAAATCTCAATACTTTATATATAGTAGAAAAAAAAGGTAGGATCTACGATCTTTATAAAAACAGTCCGATAATTATTGCTATGGATCAAGCTAATGTGGACACTTTGAGTCGTGGTATTTCACTTCAGTTGGAGATTTTGGAAGATAATTCGATCTCAGTCAAAGGCCTTTCGGAATGGATTACAGCTGATACTATTTTCAGATCACTTCCGGCTCTATTACCAACTCCATCAGGAAATGTAAGTATAACAAAAAGAGAGGGTACAGTTTCTCACGAGAAATTTATCAGAGCTGAGATTTATAATCCCGATGTTATGGCACGAAGATACAGGTCGGCACTGAGTATTGTTCCACCATCCCAGTTTGCTTTAGTACTTGATCTAACTTTTCATACACCATTTACAGATAAAGGAATAGATTTCTTAAATACACTTATTGAAGTATACAACAATGAAACTATAGAAGAGAACAGACGTGAAATGATAAATACGCAGAGTTTTATTAATGATAGGATTAGGATTATTAATGAAGAGTTGGTTGAAGTTGAGCAAGATGTTGAGAGTTTTAAACAAACAAGGGGCCTAACAGATATAAGATCAGATCTGCACCGTGATATCAGAGTAGGGGATAAGTATGAAGAGCAGCTTGTTCAGGTTGAAACTCAGTTGAATATAGTAAAAACGTTGAGTAACTATTTAGAAGATCCAAATAACAATAATAAAACAATCCCAGGAAATATTGGAATATCAAATCCAATGCTGGTAACCAATATTAGCGAATATAATAGATTGATCCTTGAGAGTGAACAACTTTCACAAAGAGTCACAGGAGATAATCCAGCCATGATCAGGCTAAATGAACAAATTGCAGGCTTGCATAACAACATTCAAACATCTATACGTAGTGTAGTTCAGGGGTTGAATATACAGAGACGTGATGCTCGTAACCAAGTAGATTTAAAAATAGACGGTTTGTTGTGGTGTTATTCATTAAGGTGGTTTTTTAATACAAAACTTGATTTGTGAAAATAGTTATTGCTCTATTTTATCTTCTTAGTACTTAACTATATGATAATTAAATCTTCTTTTAT
>DATGMV010000002.1:0-3978 GCA_035307185.1 Fermentimonas sp.
CTTGAAAATTGAAACAAAATCTGGTCAAATTAATCGGGTTGATTATAACCCGCAAACAGGCGAAGTTAATGTCATATTTGAAGGTAATGTTCAGTTGGATATAAATGCAATTGACAAACAAATAACTTTTCTTTCAGGTGAATATGCAAAGAATGAAAGAGGATACTATGAAATTAAACCGGGAAAGGGAGTAGAATCTAAACTCCGGTTTAAAATTGAAAAATAATAGTTTAAGTAGAATTGGTTTTTATTATTACTAATGACAAATAAGGAAAATATGATTCATTGATTTATAAATAAAAAAATAACTAGCAATGAAAAAAAAGGAAACCTTAGATTTTTCGGTACTGACCTTATTGGTGTTCATGTTTATAACTTCATGTGTTACCGGAAACATTGAAAAGTCTGGAAAGGGTAATGTAGCAGTGCTTGCAAAGTCATTACAGATTAATCGAGGTGGTTCAAGAGAAATAAAGGAATTGAATGATGGGTTGATTCCAGACAGCTTAAGTAGAGACGTTAAGCGTTGGATTACAAATTATGAAAGTAATCAAAGAGAGTTACCGCTCACTGTAATAAGATATGAGTATATATGGGAGGAACCTGTAACAATTGATGAGTTTGCTTTATTTCTATATAATTATGAAAATAACATCAAACTTCCTGAAAGTTATAAATTTCAGTATTGGAATGGTAATGATTTTCAGGATCTGAGTGAACTGTCAGAAATTAAAACTTATAATGATAAGTTTAATCATTATACATTTAATGAAATAACTACAACCAGACTAGCACTGGAAATAGATTCAGTAATAGGTTACCCCAGTCCTTTATTGGAGTGGCAAGTTTTTAAGTCTGAAAAATCTTCTGCCTTGGCACCGGTTGTTTCAGCAGGAATAGACCGTATGGTGGTGTCAGGTGGTAAAACTTATCTTACCGGTGTCATAAAAAGTATAGATCCTTTGAGGAAAAAAGAGTGGAGTGCACAAGGTCCCGGCAAGGTAAGATTCGAAGATAGCAAAAGTGATACTACAACTGCCACATTCAATACTCCTGGTGAATATACTCTGACACTTGTTGCACAGGCAGGTAAAATAAAGAATTCATCCTCTTTGAAAGTAACAGTAGTTGATCCACCGGAGAAAGAGAGGTTAGATGTAGTTTATACTTATAAATATAAAATTGATAATCCTTTATGGAATGACCGTGTGAAGTCGATCATTGTAAATTGGATACCACACTGCATTAAACAGATAGAAAGTAACGATCTTGAACGTGGACAGGGTGGACTAGACAATTTCATTGAAGCAGCAAAAGCTTTACGTGGTGAACCACATGGTGTTCACTTGGGGTATGTTTTCTCTAATGCATGGGTTCATCAGACCATTGAGTCAATGTGTATAGCCCTTATGGTTGATCCGCAAGGAGATGGCGAAATCATAGCTGCTCAGGAGCTGATGAAAAATACAATTGAGAAATGGATTCCAATAATTTTAGCTGCTCAGGAACCTGATGGTTATTTGCATACAGCATATACATTACGAGATACTTCGCGCTGGAAAGGCAGATGGGCTTCTGAAACTAGAGCTAATCACGAAGGATATGTAGCGGGATACTTCATTGAATCGGCCATAAACCACTATACGCTTACTGAGGGAAATGACACCAGGCTGTATGATGCAGCAAAAAAACTTGCAGATTGTTGGGTTGCTAATATCGGACCTGACAAGATAGAGTGGTATGACGGTCATCAGGAGATGGAGCAGGCATTGGTTCGTTTTGGACGTTTTGTAAATGATATGGATGGAAATGGTCAAGGTGACAGCTATATAAACTTGGCTAAATATCTGCTTGACTGTCGCAAGGATGGTTCGGAATATGATCAAAGTCATGTGCCCGTACAACAGCAGTATGAGGCTGTTGGACATGCTGTTAGAGCGGTTTATAGCTATTCGGCCATGTCAGATGTTGCTGCAGAAACAGGGGATATTGATTACCAAAGTGCTGTAATTTCGCTTTGGGATAATATGGTAAATAAAAAATACTATGTAACTGGAGGTATAGGTAGTGGTGACACATCAGAGGGTTTTGGAGAAAATTATGCTTTGAGAAACAATGCATATTGTGAATCTTGCTCAAGTTGCGGATTGATTTTCTTTCAGCATAAGCTAAATTTGGCATATCATGATGCGAAATATGCAGATCTTTATGAAGAGACTATGTATAATGCGCTTCTTGGGTCACTTGATTATGAGGGCAAGAACTTTTACTATACCAACCCTCTATCATCGTACAGGGTTAGGGATAATTGGCATGGTTGTCCATGTTGTATAGGTAATATTCCCAGAACATTATTAATGATTCCTACATGGACCTATGTTAAAAGTGATGAAGGCCTGTATGTTAACCTTTTTATTGGTAGTACCATTAATGTTAAGCAGGTAGCCGGTACTGACGTAGAGTTGATTCAAAAGACTGATTATCCGTGGGATGGTAAAGTTACTATAACTGTTAACCCGGCTGAATCAAAAGAATTTACAGTATGGCTGAGGGTCCCGGACAGAAAGACCAGTGCTCTCTATACTTCAACTCCTCAGGTAAATTCTATGATTTCCCTTTCTGTTAATGGAGAGATTGTTACGAGGGAAATGGAAAAGGGTTACGTTGCAATTACAAAAGAATGGAAGCAAGGAGATATAATCTCTTTTGAACTTCCAATGCAAGTACAAAGAATAACTGCTGATGAGAGAATAGAAGCAAATAAGGGAAAAGTTGCTTTTAGATTTGGTCCTTTGATTTACAGTGTAGAAAAGAGTGATCAACCTCTCATAAATATTCCAATCAATTTTGAACAATTCTCTCCTGAGTGGCGTGACGATTTGTTCGGAGGTATAATGACAATAAAAGGACAATGGAATGATGGGAGCGATCTTATTGCAATTCCATATTATTTAAGACTTAACAGAGAGTTAAGTCAGGAGACTCCTAGAGAAGGAGATAGAAGGGATCAATGGGAAGCATCTTCAGTTGTGTGGCTGGAAAAATAAAATAATCAATATCGTGATATACTTAATAAGTTAAACAAATATCTAAATCGAATGAAATGAATGTGATGCCAAATTATCAAAAAAAGTTTATGAAATGTAATTTACATATCATAACATTAGCAACTCTATTTTGTCTTATCTTGGGAGTAAGTATAGAGGCAAAAGGAAATCCAAAGCAGTCTTCTGTAACTATCAAAGGCTTGGTATTAGACGAATTAAACATTCCTATAATAGGGGCAAATATTACAGAGAAGGGGACTTTAAATGGTACCATCAGCGATGTGGATGGAAATTTTGTTCTACAGGTAAATAATGAAAATGCGGTACTGGTAGTTTCATATATCGGATATAGAACTGTTGAACAATCTGTAATTGCTGATCAGCAAATGAGGATCGTACTTTCGGAAGATACACGCTTGATGGATGAAGTTGTTGTTATCGGGTATGGAACACAAAAGAGAGCGGATGTTACAAGTTCTGTGTCCAGTGTGAAATCAGAAAGCTTCAACAAGGGTGCAGTTTTAGATGCCGGTCAACTTGTACAGGGAAAAGTGGCAGGACTGCAAATATCATTACCTACAGGTGATCCAACGGCCAGTACTTCAGTTATGTTACGTGGAACATCCACATTGATGGGATCAACGCATCCACTAATACTTGTAGATGGTGTACCTGGTTCGTTTAGTACAGTTGCTCCTGAAGATATCGAATCAATTGATGTATTAAAAGATGGATCTGCGACTGCTATTTATGGTACGCGTGGAACTAACGGTGTTATCATTATTACAACCAAGGGTGGTAGAAGAAACATGCCTACCACAATTGAATATAATGGTTATGTTTCTATTTCACAACAAGCCCGAATCGCTGACTTTATGAGTGCAGATGATCTGAGACAGCGTTGGAGTGAAGGTTTTGAGTTCTCAGGAGC
>DATGMV010000003.1:0-7966 GCA_035307185.1 Fermentimonas sp.
CACAAACTATGATTGATGCCTTGAAGCTCATAGGTGAGAGCGGACTTGGTGTTTATACAATGGATAAAGAGTTGGCACAAAGAAAATATACATCTTTAAATACATCGACCACTTCTACAGGAGCCGAATAGAATGGAAAATAAATATAAAAAATTAGTAAAATGTATCATCCTTGATGCCATTGGAATGGGTTCATTGGCTATACCTTTGGTGGGACCATTCGTTGATGCAGTATGGGCACCCTTTGCTGCTGCCATTAGCTACAAAATGTTTGGAGAAAAGAAAGGGAGATACACTTCACTTATCACATTTATAGAGGAGATCTTACCAGTTACAGATATAGTTCCTTCATTTACCATTTTTTGGTTCCTCTTCGATTTCCTCGAACTCGGGAAAGAAAAGCCCAACCTAAATAAAGCAACACTCAATTAGCAATTCATACACTTAAAATGAACTATAAAAAAAATCTGTTTGTATTATCATCATTGATAGTACTATTATCTTGTACAGCACATTCGGAAAAGAATACCGACTCATTACTGTGGAAAATTTCAGGGAACGGATTGGAAGAGTCTTCATATTTATTTGGTACCCACCATTTAGCACCAATTTCGTTTCTTGATTCTATTTCCGGTTTAGAAGAAGCTTTTGAAAATTCAGAACAAACTGTTGGTGAGCTTGATCTGGCCAACATGAGTGAAATGCAGATGAAGATTATGGGAGAGGCAATGCTACCTCAGGGGGTAACATACGAATCATTACTACCTGCAGAGGATATATTACTTTTAGATAGCACTCTTACAAGCCTTATGGGAGTTGGTCTTGAACAGTTTGGCGCACTCAAACCGGCAATGCTTACAAATTTAATAACCATAACATATTATAACAAGCAATACCCTTCAATTACAAATGAGACAAGTATAGATGAGTATATTCAAGAAAAAGCACTAAATAGCAACCAATCAATCGTTGGATTAGAAGAGACAGAAGATCAAATACATGTTCTACTAAATTCTCAATCTTTGGAAAGACAGACAGAATTACTTCTGTGTATGGTTAAACACCCTGATTTACTGATGAAACAGATGGATGAACTTCAGAATGCCTACCTTTCACAAAACATAGATGCTCTCTATGAGCTCTCTATTAAGGATATGCCCAATGATCCATGCCCAAGTACCGACGAAGAGAGGGATGCACTTAATAAAGACCGCAACGTAAGGTGGCTCGAAAAACTCCCGGCAATTATGGCAGAAAAGCCATCTTTTATTGCCGTTGGTTGTTTGCATCTGCCAGGTGAGGTTGGATTAATTGAAGGTTTAAGAGATCTGGGATATACAGTTGAACCTGTTAGTTAAAACACCTCATAAATTAACCTCTGTTACCTTAGTTCCAACAATGCAACATTTTCAACATGATGTGTTTGTGGAAACATATCAACAGGTCTTACATGTACTACTCTATATTTTTCATACATTAAACTTAAATCGCGTGCCTGAGTAGCAGGATTACAACTCACATAAACTATCCTCTTTGGCTCAGCAAATAAAATTGCATCTATAACGTCATCATGCATCCCTGCACGTGGGGGATCAGTTATTATAACATCAGGACGACCATGTTCAGAAATAAAATCTGCATTAAGTACATCTTTCATGTCCCCTGCAAAGAATAAAGTATTGCTAATGCCATTAATCTCCGAATTTACCTTTGCATCCTCAATCGCCTCCTCCACATACTCAATACCCACAACCTTTTTTGCATTACGAGCGATGAAATTAGCAATGGTACCCGTTCCGGTATAAAGATCGTAAACAAGCTCACTCCCATTTAGCTGAGCAAACTCCCTTGCAATTTCATAAAGATGATATGCTTGTTCGCTATTAGTCTGATAAAAAGATTTAGGTCCGATCTTAAACTTTAATCCCTCCATCTCTTCAAAAATATGATCTCTTCCACTCCATGTTATCACCTCCTGATCGGTTATTGTATCATTCGCTTTCTGATTAATAATATACAAAAGTGAAGTTATTTGAGGAAACTCTGTCTCAATAAAGCCCATCAACTTCTCTCTTTTTACAATATCATCCTCATAAAACACAACAATTATCATCCACTCTCCGGTGGAAGTATTTCGAATAATAAGATTGCGCATTAAACCAGACTGATTTCTAAGGTCAAAGAAAGAATAATCATTTTCAAGGCAAAACTTACGTATGCTATTTCTAATCTTATTTGAAAGATCATCCATGAGCCAGCATTTATTAATATCCAATACCTTATCAAACATACCCGGAATATGAAAGCCGAGAGCATTCATTTGAGTAAACTCCTTATCAGAAGAAATCTCTTTTTCAGTAAGCCATCTCTTGTTTGAAAAAGTGAACTCTAATTTATTCCTATAGAACCTATCTTCGGGAGCACCTAAAATAGGGGTAAAATCGGAAACATCCACCTTTCCAATACGCTCAAGGTTATCCTTAACCTGACTTTGTTTATATTTCAACTGCTCTTCATACGGAAGACTCTGCCATTTGCAACCACCACAAACACCAAAATGCTCGCAAAATGGTACAGCTCTTTTATCTGAATACTTTTCAAAGCGAACAACTCTACCCTCTGCAAAACTTCTCTTCTTACGAGTTATCTGTATATCAACCACATCACCGGGTACAGCATAAGGAACAAAAACAGCTAAACCATCAATTTTTGCAATTGCTTTTCCTTCGGCTGCAACATCCGTAATAAGCACATTTTCCAACAGGGGATATTGTTTTCTTTTTCTTGCCATGAATATATTATTATTTTGACTACAAATATAATAAAAAACAGGGAGGCATTCTTAAAGAACATACCTCCCTAATATTTTAATTTATGACTACTAACTATTTTGTTTGAATCTTAACAGCCCCTTTCTTCAATCCTTTGGCATTAGCTTCAAGTGTAATTGTGCCTGGCGTTTCACCAGCTTCCACTATAGCAACTAATTTACCATTAAACAGATGCATTTGAGGCAAGTGAAAAAGATCCAAGCTCGCAGGATCACCATTAGCACCCACACGATAACTACCTGCACCCTTAACTTTAAACTTTACCAATTCATTTACGTTAGGACATGGGTTACCGTTTCTGTCAACAACCGAAACTGTAATAAAAGACAGGTCTTTACCATCAGCATTAATAACGCTTCTATCTGCTTCAAGCACCAGTCTGTGTGGTTTGCCGGCTGTCTTAATTTCCTTTTCAGCAACTGCATTACCTTCATTATCGTAGGCAACAACCTTCAGTATACCGGGGTCATATTTTGTATCCATCCACATCAGGCGATATCTCTTCTGACGCTCCAAAGATTTTTGAGCCTCTGATGTATAGCTGTTTTCAATCTCAACAGTTAAATCTTTAGTTCTATCACCCTGACTTTTCCCATTAATAAACAACTCTGCCGAAGGGTAGTTTGTATAAACAAAAACTGGAGTAACTTCTCCTTCCCTACCCGACCAGTTCCAGTGAGGAAGAATATGAAGTGTTTCTTCTTCCTTGTTCCAGTGGCTTCTATACAAATAAAATCTATCCTTTGGAATCCCTGCAAGATCCACAGCTCCAAACAGAGAGCTATGACTAGGCCAATTACTATAGTATGGAGTTGGTTCACCCAGATAGTCAAAGCCCGTCCAAATAAATTCACCCATAGTATAATTTAAATCATCATGTTGAATAAAATCATCCTCCGGAAGATTTGACCAGCTTGCATGTTCCACATCATATGAAGAAGCCTGATGATCATCGTACATCGCCATAGCTTTTCTCTCAACAGGGAATTTATAAACCCCTCGAGAGCTGAAAGTCGAAGTTGTCTCGGCTCCTAAGATTACCTGTTGTGGCAACTTTTCATATGCCTCTTGATAACGGAACGAACGGTAATTGAAACCCGGTACATCCAAAATTGCAGCCATATGATTAGAGAATACGTGATCGGGTCTATCCATTCCATTTGTTACCGGACGAGTAGGATCCTCTCTGTGAACAATATCTTGAAGGAAACGTGCAACTCTTGCACCTTGAGGATGACTCTGCTCCTCAACCTCATTACCTATACACCACATCACAACACTCGCACTATTTCTGAAGTTGTGAACCAAATTAATCAGATCCTTTTCTGCCCAATCATCAAAATATAGATTATAGCCATTCCGAACCTTTGGAATTCTCCAACTGTCGAAAGACTCAGCCATAACCATCATACCCATCTCATCGGCAATCCTCACAAAATCTGGCGAGGGCATATTATGGGCAGTACGAATTGCATTAACACCCATATCTTGCATAATACTGATTTGTCGACGAATTGCTGCATCATTAACTGCTGCACCAAGAGGACCTAAGTCGTGATGCAAACAAACACCTTGAAACTTAACTTTCCTTCCGTTTAGGAAAAAACCTTCATCTGCGATGATTTCAATAGTACGGATACCAAAAGTGGTTGTATACACATCAACCAGTTCTCCATCCTTAAACAGCTTAGAATCAGCCTTATAAAGATTAGGTTGTTTTATATCCCACAACTTAGGGTCATTTACTATTAAACTTTGAGATAATTCACCAAGATCATAATTAGTTAACAAAGACTCTGTTGAAGCAACTAACTCCTGATCGCCATCAATAATATCTGTAACTAACTTATACTCACCACTACCACCGGTAACTACTTTAGTTTTTACATTAACCCTTGCAAAATTATCATTAACTTCTGGGGTAGTGATATATGTTCCCCAAACAGGAATATGAGACTCATCAGTTGTAATAACATGTACATTTCGATACAAACCGGCACCGGGATACCAGCGCGATCCTTCTTCAAAATTTTCGAGACGAACTGCAAGAATATTGTCATCACCATTACTGTTTATATAATCAGTAACATCAAAATGAAATGAGTTGTAGCCATAAGGCCAAAATCCAACTTCCTTTCCATTGACAAAAACCTTTGCATTACTCATTGCTCCATCAAACTTCACAGTTACCTTTTTGCTATGGTTGAAATCCGGAACAGAAAATGTGGTTCTATACCATCCCACTCCTGTAAAAGGCAGACCTCCTGTACGTCCATAGTGCTCTATTGCAGTGGTCTGGCCATCTTGTACAATAGCCATCCTATGAATGTCATTATTCTTATCGAAAGGACCATATATTGCCCAGTCGTGTGGCACACGCACCGATTCCCATTTGCTATCATCAAAATTAATCTCAAAAGATGCAGAATCATCAACACGTGTAAACTTCCAGCCCTTTTCAAGAGTAACCTCATTTCTTATCTGAGCCTGTGATGCAGAAAAAGATAGAATCAGTACTATTAAAATATATAGCTTCTTCAAAATGTTAAAACTTTAAATTTAAATATCATGTGGAGGCTAAATATAACCTCCACATACAACCGTCTTTAAAACCTTAAAGACTCAATAAAACCTTTGATCTGAAATTTAATCAGGAAAATGAACAATTAGGCTGTGTTACAACCTTAAAGAAATCGTTGCCTTTATCGTCAACCAGAATAAATGCAGGAAAATCTTCAACTTCAATCTTCCATATCGCTTCCATACCCAGCTCCGGATACTCAAGACACTCTAGGCTCTTTATACTTTCTTGAGCCAATATAGCAGCCGGTCCGCCTATACTACCAAGATAAAAGCCGCCGTGCTTCTTACAAGCATCAGTTACTTGTTGACTACGGTTGCCTTTTGCAAGCATAATCATACTGCCACCATGCGACTGCAACAGGTCAACATACGAATCCATACGACCGGCAGTTGTGGGTCCCATTGAACCCGAGGCATAACCTTTTGGGGTTTTGGCGGGACCTGCATAATAAATAGGGTGATCCTTCATATACTGGGGAAGTCCTTCACCACTATCAATACGTTCTTTTAATTTAGCGTGAGCTATATCGCGACCAACTATAATTGTACCACTCAATGACAAGCGAGTTGACACAGGATATTGCGATAGATCTTTCAAAATATCCTCCATAGGACGGTTCAAATCAATCTTCACACCACCCTCTTCACCTTCCTGGCGATACTCTTCGGGAATCAAACGAGCAGGATTATCTTCCAACTTCTCAATCCAGATGCCATCTTTATTAATTTTGGCCTTTATATTACGGTCGGCGGAGCATGAAACACCCATACCAACAGGTAAAGAAGCACCATGTCGCGGCAAACGTATTACCCTTATATCATGAGCAAAATATTTTCCACCAAACTGAGCACCAAGCCCTAAATCCTCAGACGCCTTCTTCAGCTTATTCTCAAGCTCAATATCGCGAAAAGCCTGACCATGCTCATTACCCTCCGTGGGAAGATTATCATAATATTTAGCAGAAGCCAGCTTCACAGTCTTCAAGTTAGCTTCAGCTGATGTTCCTCCAATAACAAATGCAAGGTGATAGGGAGGGCAAGCAGCGGTACCCAATGACTTCATCTTCTCAACCAGAAAGCTTTCCAGCTTGCCCGGAGTAAGTAAAGCTTTAGTCTCCTGATACAGATATGTTTTATTTGCGGAACCTCCACCTTTTGCTACACATAGGAATTTATATTCATCTCCTTTAACAGAATATAGGTCGATCTGCGCCGGCAGGTTAGTTCCTGTATTAACTTCATCATACATATTAAGGGCAGCATTCTGTGAGTAGCGTAAATTCTCATTAACAAAAGTATTGTAAACACCTCTTGAGATTGCCTCCTCATCATCACCATCGGTCCATACCCTGTTACCTTTTTTCCCCATAACAATTGCAGTACCTGTATCCTGACAGAAAGGCAAAATTCCTTTAGCAGAGATCTCAGCATTACGAAGAAATGTTAGAGCCACAAACTTATCGTTCTCACTTGCTTCGGGATCTTGTAATATTTTCGCCACCTGTTCTTGATGCTCGGGGCGAAGTAAAAATTCTACATCGCGGAAAGCTGTTTGAGCCATAAGAGTTATACCCTCCTTAGAAACTTTGAGTATCTCCTTACCTTCAAACTCAGCAGTAGAAACATGCTCTTTTGTTAGTAGATAATACTCAGTTTTGTCTTCAGACATGGGAAAAGGTTCCTGGTAAATAAATGGTTTTGTTGCCATAAATGAATTAAAATTAATGTTGAAATTTATGTTTACAAAAATACAAAGAAAAACGGCATCTTAAAAGACACCGTTAATATAACTTCTAAACTATTAGACATATATAACTAATATACTAACTCTAATCCATTGGTCCAATCATTTCCTCCGGTCTAACCCACTTATCAAAATCCTCTTCTGAAACGTAACCAAGCCTCACCGCTTCCTCTTTCAGAGTAGTTCCATTCTCATGTGCTGAATTTGCAATCTCGGCAGCTTTATAGTAACCAATTTTTGTATTAAGTGCAGTGACCAGCATAAGCGAATTATTCAGCAGCTCCTTAATACGTGGCTTATTAGGCTCAATACCCGACACACAATTATCGTCGAAAGAGACAGCTGCATCTCCAAGCAGTTGTGCGCTAAGAAGAAAGTTGGCAGCCATCATCGGTTTGAAAACATTCAATTCAAAATGTCCTTGCATACCACCTGTTGTAATTGCAACATCATTACCTATAACCTGCGAACAAACCATGGTAATAGCCTCAACCTGTGTAGGATTTACCTTACCCGGCATAATTGAAGACCCCGGCTCATTTGCAGGAATTGTAATTTCACCAATGCCACTTCTTGGTCCGGATGCAAGTAATCTAATATCATTTGCAACTTTATTAATAGCAACAGCCACTTGCTTAAGAGCACCATGCGTTTCAACAATTGCATCATGAGCTGCAAGAGCCTCAAACTTATTTGGAGCTGTAACAAAACGCAAACCTGTGAATTCTGAAATATACTTTGCCACAGTCACATCATAATTCTTTGGAGTATTTAGTCCGGTTCCAACTGCAGTACCACCTAAAGCCAG
>DATGMV010000004.1:0-3131 GCA_035307185.1 Fermentimonas sp.
ATCCACAGCTCCGGCGTCTCTAATCTGACTGCCCTCCGTGTCGGCTTCCATATCGATAAAAACAAGGCGCTTCAAAACACAACACAATTGTTAAAAACCAATGCTGTGTACAAATATAAGAGTAAGCACCTACAATACAAGCCCTCACTGCCTAGGTTAAAACCTTTTGACCCCAGCCAACCAGAATTAAACATAATGCAAGAGAGTTACACTCGCTTTTTATAAGTGTAACTCCTATAATAATGTGAATTAAGGGTTGAAAAACCCTCTTGTTATTGTGTGTAAATATTTATAAATCAATGAAATAAGTGTTCAATGAATTAGGCTAATCCCCTAAAAATCAGCATCTTAAGAGATTGATACCACTCTATCTTTTAGATATGATTCCCAGGGAAAAAGCCTTACAATTGACAGCTATATATCTGTATATATGCGAGTTATACGAATCTGAATTGCAGTTTGTATGCCAGCGTTTCTCGAATAATAACAGACCTGAATTCTCTGATCAAGAACTAATTACAATTTATTTGTTTGTTATGCATGCAGAACAACGGCTTAAAATTAAACATATTCATCAATTTGCAAAAGACTATTTGCATTCATGGTTTCCGAAGCTACCTTCTTATGTGGCTTTCAACACAAGGTTAAATCGGATGTCTGAAGCTTTAGAGCATTTATCTGACAAACTTATGACAACCCAGCGCCCCGATGATTGTAATAGCAAAGTCAATTTGCTAGATTCAATGCCAATTATCACTTGTTCTGGCAAAAGGCATGGTAAAGTTGCGAAAGAAATCACGGACAAAACGTTTTGTTCAACTAAAGGCATCTGGTATTATGGCCTTAAACTGCATGTGTTAGGGATGTTTCGTCCAAGCAAACTTCCTTTCCCAGAATCCGTAGTTGTCACCCAAGCCTCTGAAAATGATTTAAATGCGTTTAAACAGAATTGGGCTGATTTGTCAAACAGAAAGTTTTATGGTGACAAAATATATCATGACACAGAATTCTTTGTAAATATGGCTAAGGAAATCAATTCTACAATGCTTACACCTGTCAAAGGGGTAAAGGGACAGCCTGATTACATAAAGTTTTTTGATAAAGCTGCAAACGACCTGTATTCTAGAGCTGTGTCCACGGTCCGGCAACCAATAGAAGCTTTCTTTAACTGGATTAATGAAAAAACAAATATTCTAAGAGCGTCAAACGTTAGATCCACTAATGGGCTGCTAGTCCATGTGTTTGGAAAACTTGCTGCCGCTTTTATCGGATTTATACTTTAAACCTTAATTCGCATTAATAATTTAAAATATAAAACCTATGTTTGCGCTAACTAACCATTAACCCATTAATAAAACTGCAATGAAATCATCGTTTTTTGTTTGTTTCGTAGTGATATTTATGTTTAGCTCCTGTATCGAAACACGAAAGGATGCTGACAACACAATCTGCCTAGAAACAGAAAGATACAAAAAAGAAATAGACAGCCTAAGATCGGTACTGGATAAAAACGAGCTACAGGCACATTATAATGAGGAAATTGAGATTAACAATACAACAGGGGACACTTTGCTTTTCTCAAAAACGCCAAGTAAAGAGATACTATTTAGATATATAAAAAATGGATTAAATTTAGATAAATTTAATATTACAGCGGCACTTTGGGAGAATTATTACTCCAACAGCATAAACCTTGATCATTATTGGATTGGGCGAACTATGTTAAAGGAATTCAGAAGAGAGTCTGATTTCATTTCAGCATATTTTGGGAATGATGAAATTAACACCATCATCAAATTATTAAAAGAAGACAATACATATTTCAATGCAGGGATCCATATCATGGTAGAAGGTTTGTTGCTTGCTTACGATGAGCTACATAACCAAACTGACTTCCTCAACAAAACCAAAGATGCCAGAGCCGATGAAAAAGCATACCACAAACTAATAGAAACGGCTTATTCACCTGAAGTTAAAAAATTAACAGTATTACTAACCGATGATCATGAACCTTGCTACAACAAATTATTTATAATATACTCATTTTGGGCAAGAAGACATTATGAAAACAATGCTGAGATTGCCTATAAAATACTTAAGCAAGTACATTCAAGAATGGTGGGAAATGATGGATTAAGCAATGAATTAACCGCAACAGGCATTTTAGCCTATAATAAGGAAAAAGTCACATCTCAAATCTTACAAGAAGGATATTCCACCGAAAACTTTGATGTTGAAACTTTCAACTTTCTGCTTATGGATATTGGTGCCAATACTGAAACATTTGAAGATTTCATTGAGGACAATTCAATCTTTATTCCAAGAAAACCTGAACCTGATGGCACTTGTTTTAGTTCCTATAGCTATATTAATAGAGGCATTGAACCTCCTGATTATATGTGCAAACTGAATAAAATATACTCCAATTTTGAAAGAACTCCAGACAACATAAATAAAGTGTTCAACGAAAAAACTCTTAATCACATAGCATCACTTTACAAAAACATTTTACCAAAAGACTACAGGTTATATGACGTATTAAAAGGGCTATTAATGACTTATAAAGAGTTAGATGATTATGATTGCGAAGTCCTTTACGACGTTATATCTGATGACCAATTCTATCATACACGTTTTGAAGATCATTTCCCGGATATTATAAGTGACAAAGTAAGGAGCTTTGTTACGAAAACGACTGAGTTACGGCTAGACCACGACAGAAGACTTTTTTACCTCTACTCATTTTGGGCAAGAAGACATACAGAAGGCACAAAAGAAGCAGTTTATAAAATCCTAAAAAAACTAGACGAGAAAATAATTGATTAAGTTATATAAGAGTAAGCACCTACAATACAAGCCCTCACTGCAGCTCCCGGTACCGGAGGCGACTCTTTTGCAGCAGTTTTTCGTCCCACAACTGCCACATGCCCCGGTACACCCCGTACTGTGTTGCCTTTTGCGTGCACACACAACGCCGATGCTCCTCATCCAAAAAGCACAAATGCAAGTGCACAAACACCTCCTTAAAACGCATATCCTCCAGGCGTACCCGTCTCAGGTAATTGCCCTCCTTATAAATGTACTCCCGGCCAATTTTCAATATGGCCCCACGCGTCATCACATTCGGCAAA
>DATGMV010000005.1:0-3787 GCA_035307185.1 Fermentimonas sp.
CGCACAGATGTTAGAGTCACCAACCTAAGCTTCCTTCAAACAGAATGGTATATAGATCAGCTATTACGTCAATCTTATGACTCTGAGCCCCTGCCAATAAAATGGAGCAGACCCCGATATTCAGGAGAAGCAGGAAGTGCAGCCTTTGTAATCACTAAGCAAGAGATAGAACGTGTATTGCAACAAAACCAAATACCTCCAATGTCATTTGGTAACTACTACGACAGAAATGCGTTTAAAGATTCATTATCTCTTAGTCAGACAATGCATAACCTTAGAACAGGTGAAAATGCAACACCTGCAAACCCATTCTCTACAGGTAATACTCAAATTATTCCTGGTAATCTGCTTTCAGTAGATATAAATACAAACATGATAGATTGGGATGCTCTTGCAGCAGAGCCAACCGGCAAGATGTATATTAATATTGAAGGCAAACAGGCTATTTATCGTCAGGAGCTAATGTTACTTGAGTTAATCAATAATATTAATGAAGACAACTGGCAGCGTCCTCTTCATTTTGCAACAACTATTACGCCATCGTTGTATATGAACCTACAGGACACAAACTTCTCACTTAATGGACTAACATATCAGGTTGTGCCCGGAACTCCTCTTTACAATGGAGTTAACTTAGATGTAGCTTATGAAACCATGGTAAATAAGTTCAAATGGGGTGGTTTGGAAAATGATCCTGAAGTATATATGGATGAAACAAGCAGAAGAATGCTATCTACGTATAGATTATACTTCTCTCATCTTATAGAAGCACTAATCGATGCAGAAGAAAATGAAAAAGCATTAAATGCGCTAAATAAGGTAACAACAATGATTCCCCAATCGGCAGTATCATATGGTACAGATGGTGTTCTTTATGCAAGATCATATTATCAAATTGGAGAAGCTGAAAAGGCTGAAGCACTTATTTCAGAGATAGAAAACAGGTTAAATGCAAATATAAACTGGTTTGAGAGATTAGAGCCAACCGATATCGCAAATTCATTATCGGACATCATATATAATAATATAAACCCACTACTTTTAATAAAAAGTATTTATCAACAATATGATTACGACAAATATCTGCTAATGTCTGATGAAATGCTGCAACTTGCTCAATCTTTCTATTTGAAAGGCATCTCATACATAGGTGATACAATACTGAGAGAGGTTACAGACAGTTCGGTTAGAGGCTACTACTCTGCAACTGCAGAAGATTCTGTAATGCAAGCTAATGAGGAGCAAATAATGCAAAAAGCAATGGGTATGATGCAACATTACAATCCTAAACTAATGGAACAATATGGAGCAAAACCCCAAGAATAAATTAGAAAAGAGCTATTACAATTTTTTATTAAATACAAATAGGGAGGCAGATATTTCACTGTAGTGATACTGTGAAATATTGACTCCTGTGTAAATAAATATTACACGAATCATGTTGATTGAACAACCACCAATATTATACAGACTATTATATCCAAAAGCTATTTGGCGAATCCCTGTTCCAAATAAAAAAACTGTCTACCTCACATTCGATGACGGTCCCATTCCGGAGGTTACACCATGGGTACTTGACATATTAGATCAGTATAACATTAAAGCAACATTCTTTTGCGTCGGAGATAACGTGCGCAAGTATAGACATATTTACGAAGAGCTTATTCACAGAGGACACTCGGTAGGCAACCACACCTTCCATCACCTTCAGGGATGGCAAAACAGATCCTCTAAATTTCTTGATAATGCCAGAAAAGCGAAAGAACTCATCAATTCAGATCTATTCAGACCTCCACATGGACATATGATATTTCCTCAACCTGCACTACTAAAAAGAAGCGGATATAAAATTATAATGTGGGATGTAGTAACAAGGGATTATAGCAAATACATGAATCCCCATCAGGTACTCGACAACGTAAAAAGATACACCCGTGACGGGTCCATTATTGTCTTCCACGACTCACTTAAGGCGGAAATTAATATGAAATATGCCCTGCCCAAAGCCATCGAGTGGCTACTTGAACAGGGCTATTCATTTGAGCTTGTAAAATAAATTACAGTAAATCTACTATTCTCTTATAGGAAGTCCTTTTGAAGAAAATATTTTCTCAGCAACTGAAAGCTGTTCTGCCGAAAGTGCATCTGTATCTTTAAGAGCATACTCCATACCCAATTCTTCGTATTTCGAAACACCCATCAGGTGATAACCAAGCAACTCCACTTTCTTTATAACACTAAATTGTGTAAGATAGTTGGCAAGCTTCTCTAATTGTGCAACATCATACGTTAAATCAGGCACAACCACATGTCTAACCCACGTATCTTTACCAATATCCTGCAAATGATTTAGAAATGCAAGCGGCTTATCTATACGTGCACCGGTTAGATGCTTATGAAGCTGAGCGTCAATAGCTTTTATATCAAGTAACACCAAATCGGTATATTCAAGCAGTTCAAATGCAGCAGAACTTGTAATAGAACCTGAGGTATCGAGTGCAGTGTGAATACCTTCAGACTGACAGAGTTTAAAGAACTCCTTAAGAAAAACGGACTGTAACAGGGGTTCTCCACCTGTTACAGTTACTCCTCCATTAGAAATAAATCTTTTATACTTCAACACCTCTTCAAGAAGTTCTTGGGCAGTCATCGAATAAGAAGGCTCAACACGCACATCCCATGAGTCGGGATTGTGACAGTAGAGACAACGAAGCGGGCAACCTTGCATAAAAATAACAAAGCGAATACCTGGTCCGTCTACCGTACCAAAACTCTCAAAAGAGTGTATCCTACCCTTCATTAGAGCGATTTATTAATTGTTCTTGAAATCACATCTAACTGTTGCTCTCTTGTAAGCTTCACAAAGTTAACTGCATAACCAGAAACTCTAATTGTTAGCTGTGGGTAATTTTCAGGATGCTCCATAGCATCAAGAAGCAGATCTTTGTCGAACACGTTCACATTAAGGTGCTGACCTCCATCGGGCGTGAAATAACCATCCAATAAACCTGTAAGGTTATTTACTCTAATATTACTTTCTTTACCTAAAGTTCCGGGAGAAATAGCAAATGTATAAGAAATACCATCATGTGCATGCTGGAATGGAAGTTTTGCAACCGAGGCAAGTGCAGCTATTGCACCCTTCTTATCTCTACCGTTCATAGGATTAGCTCCCGGAGCAAAAGGGGTTCCAGCCTGGCGACCATCAGGAGTTGTACCTGTCTTTTTACCATAAACTACATTCGAAGTAATAGTAAGAAGCGACTGAGTAGGACGTGCATTACGGTAAGTCTCATGCATACGCAGATACTCCATAAAA
The DNA here is from genome assembly GCA_035307185.1 of Fermentimonas sp. GTDB lineage: Bacteria > Bacteroidota > Bacteroidia > Bacteroidales > Dysgonomonadaceae > Proteiniphilum. The sequence goes on from DATGMV010000005.1 coordinate 3,320, forward strand.
CGCTCAGTTACCTTCACTGCAATCTCATCTGTTCGATCATCATTATTTCCAAATGGAACATACTCTCCATCACGTTCAAAATCAACAGCCAAACCTCTTTCGTCGCGTATTACCTTAACTTTTGTATCACGAATAGCTGCAAGTGAGTCTGCAACGATAGAGATACCGGCAATACCTGTTGCCCTTATTCTTTCAACACCACCATCATGAAGTGCCATCTGGTAAGCTTCATATGCATATTTGTCATGCATATAATGAATAATCTTAAGAGCGTTAACATACACCTTAGCCAACCACTTCATCATTGTTTCAAACTTCTGAAGTACCTCGTCATAGTCGAGATACTCACTTGTAATAGCTTCAAACTTTGGCGAAACCTGCACACCCGAAATCTCATCTCTACCACCATTAATAGCGTAAAGTAGTGCTTTAGCAAGGTTGGCTCTCGCACCAAACAACTGCATTTGC
>DATGMV010000006.1:0-2257 GCA_035307185.1 Fermentimonas sp.
TAGAAGGTCATCTATATGATATGATTGTGTGTTTTGAAACACAAATCACATTATTAACACCTGAAAGTGTAGAGTGTCCTAAATGGGATGATAATTCTACAGCTTTAGAAAGAACAGTGCAAGAATCAGGTATTTATTGGGTGGAATACTATAATGGGTGTACATATCAAAGAGACTCTTTTGATGTGACTTTTGTTCCTCTTCCGCAAGTTTACAACCAATATTTTGGTTGTCCTGAAGAAATCGTTTTAGAGATCAACTCTTCAGATTCTTTTGAATTTGTATTCACTTTATTTAATGAAGATGGACATCAAGCTGGGCAACAATCTGGAACAGGGCAAATCGTGTTTTCTGGATTAAAGGAAGGCGCATATTCTATATATATCGCTTCTAATGGATGTGATACTACTTTAGAAGTAGAGTTGCTATCTTATCCTTTAACGGAAATTAACGTAACGCCAGCAGATACACTGATCTATTATGGAGATGAAATTCAGTTGTTAGCCTCAGGAGCAGTGCATTATCTTTGGTCGCCAGCTTCTCCATTAGATTCTATAACAACTCCTCACCCAATAGCTAAACCTATTAAAGATACCTGGTTTACTGTTTATACAATAGACAAATATGGATGTACAGACAGTACAGGTTTAATGGTTTATATAGATTATACCATGCCATATTTTATTCCTAATGCCTTTACTCCAAATGGAGATGGTTTAAATGATGAGTTTAAAATTGAAGGTTTAAAACATCAAAAACTGGTGCAATTCTCGATTTATAATAGATATGGACAAGAAGTGTTTTCTACTCATAATATTGATCAAGGTTGGGATGGCACATATTTAGGACAGCCCTGCGACATGGACGTGTATTATTATGTCATAGAATTAGCAAAACCTAATGCGGAAAATGAAGTGATTAAGGGGGATGTAAGTTTAATAAGATAAATAACTATCCATTTTCTCAATCACAGTTGACTAAACTAAAACATATATGAACTTATATTTTTTTTACTAATAAAATTTTAAAATGATGAAAATCAAACAATTACTCCTGCCTCTGATGGCGGGCATGGGAAGCTTTATGTTTAATCCAAGCGCAAAAGCTCAAGATCTATCCATGCAGAAAACAAAAAGCGCATTTTCTTTTGTAGAAAACAAAGGACAAATTACAGATCAATTTTTTGAACATCGTTCAGATATTGATTTCAAACTTCAAGCAGAAAATGGACTCAATGTCTTCTTTGGAAAAGGGAAAATACATTATCAATGGAGTGAGATTTTACCTGTTCCTGAACAAGAAATCGCAGAAAGACGAGATAATAAATTCAATCATAATCTAGATGAAACTGAAGGACTGTCAGAAAATATTCAGATAGAAATGTACAGAATGGATGTAACATTATTAAATGCTAATCCTCATCCAAAAGTAATCAAAGAAGGGAAAAATGACTTTTATGAAAGGTATTATCTTTCTTGGGTGAACAAAGACAATAGTGATGAAGGCGTTAAGGCTCATACTTATGATAAAGTTACTTATAAAGATGTTTATCCTCATATTGACTGGGTGTTTTATGTGAATGCGCAGCAACAAGTAGAGCATGATTTCATTGTACATCCTGGCGGTAATGTAGCCGACATTCAATTGAAATATCAAGGAAGTATTCAATTGAATATTGAAGAAGATGGAAGTTTATTAGCAAAAACACCCAAAGGAACAATTCAAGAAAGTGCTCCTTATTCTTTTGATGAACAGGGCAAGGAAGTGTCCTCTGCATTTAAACTTAATGGAGATATTTTAAGTTTTGAAGTTGAGTCCTATAGTGGAACGCTTACTATTGATCCTATTTTAGAATGGGGCACTTACTTTGGTGGTCCAGATAATGATGTTGCTGCTGATTTAGCTATGGATAAATATGGCGATATTTATATGGTTGGTTCAACGAGTAGTACTTCTAATATAGCAACTACAGGAGCACATGAAACTGTATATCAAGGAGGAAGCTCCTCACAAGGTGGCGATGCTTTTTTCTCTAAATGGAATTCAGATGGAGATTTACTTTGGGCGACTTATTATGGTGGTGAAGGTGTTGATAGAGGTATTGGTGTAGCTTGTGATACCAGTGGATTTGTATATTTCGGTGGATATACGATTAGTTTGACAGGAATAAGCACAGTCGGTGCTTATCAAGAAGACTTAAATTTAAGTTATGATGCTTTTTTAACTAAATTCGATACTGCTGGAGTAAGAATTTGGG
>DATGMV010000007.1:0-2936 GCA_035307185.1 Fermentimonas sp.
GTAGTGGTTACAACCACTATTACAGGTCGTGATTATGACTATGCAGTAGATTTCTTACCGCCGCATGTCCATCTGCAAGGAGAAACAGCTTCGGGTAACTGGGATACAACAGATGAAGCATATCGTTTTGCAATCCCTGAGCTATCACTTGGAGCTAATGCAGAATTCGTTTCACCCCCATTTTCTAACACTGCAGAAGTAAGAGCAAGCATCAAACTGCCAGGGCATGACTGGTGGAATACAGAATTCCTTGTATTTGACGGTGTATTTGTTCCACGCGGTGCAGGTGATGATCAGGAACGAATTACTGGCAAAGCCGGTCAGAGATTATATATCAATTTTACCGAAAGAACAGGTAAGATACAATAAATAAGTTAACTGTGGGAACCCTTTCTCAATACAGTGTTAGGGTTCCCATAATAAAAAAATACAAACATGAACAATAAATTATATTTAATTGTGACACTGTTCGCGGTACTGTTTTTGGGAGCATGTGAAGATGTTTATGATCATGTCGCTGCAGACCCTCAAACAAATGAACAGGAAGCAGAACAATCAATAAACGGTTTTTCTTTTACTATTGGATCAGACCTTATTTCACCTTTAGTATTACAGGAAGAAGACCTTGAAGATGTATTGGTGGCAATTAATACAACTGCAACTCCGCAGCTTGCAGAAGGAGCTTACGTTAAATTTTCAATTGAAGCTTCAGATACAGAAGATTTTGCAAATGTCGTCGAACTCAATTCTGCTTCAGATGGAAATAATGCTACTATTCTGGCATCGGATCTTAATGAAGCAGTTAAAACACTTTATGGGAAAAGACCGGACCCTCGTAATATTTATTTGCGTGGAACCTATTACATAGTTGATGGCTCTACTTCTTCCATGATGCCAACCCCAATTATTTTTGGTCCAGTTAAAGTTACACCTGTTGCACCTGTAATTGAAACTGAATACTACTTGATAGGCGATCTAAATGGATGGAATATTAACGAACTTGATGATTATAAATTTGATCATAGTGGTAAAGATGTATATGAAGATCCGATATTCACAATACTTGTGAACTATTCAAACGACAATAACATCTTTGGCAATTTTAAAATAGTTCCAAAATCCAGTAAAGAAAAGGCTTCTTGGGATGGCGTTTTGGGTAATCCTACTGATCAAAACATTGCTCTTGAAGGTGAACTTGTTATAGAAAATGGAGGCTCAATGAAAGTGGAATTACCGGGATGGGTAAAAATTACCATTAATATGATGGAATACACTTATGAGATTGACATAATAGGTGAAATGAGCTTATTTCTGTATGTTCCGGGTGGACATCAGGGATGGAAGCCCGAAATTGCTCCCACACTTTACAGTCGTAACTTTGACTTCAAATATGACGGATTTGTATACTTCCCCGAAGGAAATACAGGATTTAAATTCACAGCAAAACCTAACTGGGACGGACCTAACTATGGTGACAGTGGAACTGAAGGCGAGATTTCGGAAGTTGGAAGTGACCTTATAATGAAAGATGCAGGATACTACAAAATGACTGTCGATCTTTCCAGAACTCCTTACACATATACAGCTACAAAAACAGTTTGGGGAGTTGTTGGTGGAGCTACAGCAGGAGGATGGGATACAGACACTGAAATGTCATATGACCCTGTTTCAGGTAAATGGTCTGTAACTACTGATCTAACTGCAGGGGAATTTAAATTCCGTGCAAATAATGACTGGGGATTAAATTATGGTGGAGATTTAAACAATCTTGCGTTTGATGGATCGAATATTAATGTTCCTATAGCCGGAAACTATACAGTCACTCTCGACTTTTCAAACTCTGAGCAGTTTAAAGGCACATTAGTAAAAAATTAAATTGAAAAGAAAAGGCACGGCATAATTTATAGCCGTGCTTTTTTTTGTCCTACAAAGAAAAAAAATGAAAAAGCTCATTTTAAAATCACTATTATTATTCACTACGCTTCTCTTAACATCTGTTGCTTGCAAAAATCTTGAAGAAGGAGAAAAATTTGCTAATGACAATTTAGCTAAAGGAGGTGATATTAGTTGGTTACCACAAATGGAAGCAAGTGGTTATACTTTCTATAATGAAAAGGGAGAACCTGAAGATTGTTTTAAGATACTTAAGGATCACGGTATCAACTCCGTAAGACTTCGCACTTGGGTAAATCCATCTGACCATCCGCAAAGCGGCCATTGCAGTAAAGAGGAAACGATTGAAATGGCTAAAAGAGCTAAAGAATGGGGCATGCGGGTAATGATAAATTTTCATTATAGTGACAGCTGGGCAGACCCTGGAAAACAAAACAAGCCTAAAGAATGGGAAAATCTAAGTTTCGAAGAACTAAAACAGACTTTGTATGATTATACTTTTGATGTGATAGATGCTTTAACGAAATCAGGTGTAACACCTGAATGGGTTCAGGTTGGAAACGAAATACCTTCCGGAATGTTGCATCCTGAAGGTCACACAGACAACTGGCAACAACTGGTAGACCTACTAAATGAAGGTTACAATGCGGTAAAAACAGCTAGTCCTTCTTCAAAAGTCATACTCCATATTGATCAGGGAAATAATAACGAGCGCTTTCGCTGGTGGTTTGACAATGCTGAAAAAAATGGAGCTAAATATGATATAATCGGAATGTCTTTTTATCCATGGTGGTTGGAAGGCAAACCTGATTATACTGAAGTAATTGACGATCTTGGGAATAATCTTATTGATATGGCAAAACGTTATAACAAAGAGGTTATGGTAGTTGAAGTGGGAGGAGAAGATAGTAAACCACAAAACACTTACTATATGCTTAGAGCAGTAATCGAAAAAGTAAAAGCAGTCCCTAACAGTAAAGGCTTAGGTATTTTTTACTGGGAACCACAGGGAGTCCGATCATGGAGTAATTATGCACTTAGTG
>DATGMV010000008.1:0-11091 GCA_035307185.1 Fermentimonas sp.
ATCATAGCCTCCGACATTCCAAGTCGTTCTGCAATTATTACGGAGTTTTCGACAAGTAATTCTGAACCAAATGCCAGAGCAACCAAACCTACAACAAAAAATATTATGTCAAGAGACCAGTGTTTTGTTAACTTGATATCCGAATCTTGATTTTCTTTTTGTTCTTTTTTTGATGTTTTAAACAAATAAGTTATATAAGAAATTAAAATCAGTAGCATCAATAATGCTTCCAGACGTGATATTTCAAAGTCAAGGTAAAGCAATAAGAATAGAACTGAGGTTAGTACCATTACAGGTACATCTAATTTGAGGAGTTGTCGTTTAACAGAAAGTGGGTAAATGACTGCAGAGAGACCTAATATGAGTCCGAAATTAAACATGTTGGAACCAAGCACATTTCCTATTGATATTGCGCCTTGCCCATTCATTGATGCCTTAATACTTACAAGTAATTCCGGCATGCTTGTTCCAACTGAAACAATGGTTAGCCCTATCACAAGTGGACTAATTCCTATGCGTTTTGCTAACGATGAAGCCCCAAAAACCAATCCTTCTGCTCCATAATAAAGAATAACTAATGATACTAATAACCAAACAATCTCCATCTAATATAATTATTTAATAACCTTGTGCAAAGGTAAACATTTGTATTGGTCCGACATTATTTAAAAGTATATTGTTTTAATAGTTCTTTAATTTAGGTTTATTTTTCTTGGCTTAATCATATTCTCGGGTTTTAACACTTCATTTAGCATATCTTCGTCCATCATTCCTTTTTCAAGTATGATGTCATATACTTTTTTGCCTGTTAACATTGCTTCTTTAGCAATTATAGAGGAGTTCTCGTAACCTAAGTATGGATTGAGAGCTGTAACTAGTCCGATTGAATTCATCACCATCTCTTTGCAGTGCTCTTCATTTGCTGTTATGCCTAATATGCACCTTTCTCTGAGCGTTTCCATACCATTTATAAGTATATCTATACTCTCCAAAAGTGAGTATGCTATTATCGGTTCCATAACATTTAATTGAAGCTGTCCTGCCTCAGATGCCATAGTAATAGTGAGATCGTTACCCACTACCTTATAAGCAATTTGGTTGATAACTTCGGGTATGACCGGATTGACTTTACCGGGCATGATTGAAGAGCCGGGTTGCATGGGCGGCAGATTAATTTCGTTTAAACCTGTGCGGGGACCGGATGATAATAGTCGTAAATCATTAGATATCTTTGATAGTTTAATAGCTAATCTTTTGACAGCTGATGAGTTCATAACAAACACTCCTGTATCGCTTGTTGCTTCGATCATGTTTTTTGCTTCAACTAATGGGATACCGGTGATATCGGCTAAATGTTTTGTGACCAAGGGTGTATAGTCGGGATCGGAATTAATTCCGGTTCCAATAGCCGTAGCTCCCATATTTATTTCAAGAAAGTGTTCTCTGTTTTGTCTGATGCGCTGAACCTCCTCTTTAAGTGTATATGCAAATGCTTCAAACTCCTGACCTAAAGTCATTGGTACTGCATCCTGAAGTTGTGTTCTACCCATTTTAATTACATGAGAGAATTCTTTACTTTTTATTTCAAATGCTTCAACTAATCTTTCAAGTGATTTAATTAGATCTCCTATATAGCGATAGAAGGCAATCTTCATTGCTGAAGGATATGCATCGTTGGTTGATTGCGACAGGTTTACATGATTGTTTGGGTGGCAGTACTTATATTCTCCTTTCTTATGTCCAAGAATCTCTAATGCACGATTAGCAACAACCTCATTTATATTCATGTTTGTAGATGTTCCGGCACCCCCCTGAACCATATCTACAACAAAGTGTTCGTGGAGTTTTCCATTTTTAATTTCTTTGCAGGCTTCAATAATTGCGCCGGCGACATCCTTATCCAAAATACCCAAATCTCTGTTTGCAAGAGCTGCACCTTCTTTTACATCTGCCAGCGCATCAATGAATTGTGGGTAGTGAAAGAGTTTGGTGCGACTGATACTGAAGTTTTCAAGTGCTCTTTGAGTTTGTATACCAAAGTAATATTCTATAGGAATCTCTTTCTCTCCTAATAAATCTTTCTCATTGCGGGTTTTACCGCTTAGTTTTAATTTTGATAAGTCCATATTTATAATTATTGTTGTATGTTTTTGATATGTTTTAGAATGGATAACCTATTGCAAAGTGGAATGCAAAATCTCTTTTAAAATCAGGCTTGGTGATAGTCCATCTCGATCCTTTTTCTAATGCAGGGTTATGAGCTTTCATTCCTCCGTCCACTCTTATAAGCAAGAAATTTAGATCGAAACGTAAACCTACACCATAGGCAACACCCAGCTCTTTATAGAATTCGGTAAGTTTAAATAGCCCTCCCGGTTGCTCAACATATTCTTTTATTGTCCAAATATTTCCAGCATCAACAAATCCGGCAAGTTCAATCAATCGTGATATTTTGCGTCTGTATTCAACACTAAAATCAAATTTTATCTCACCAACCCTGCGACCGAAGTCGTGACCGGTTGAGTCCTGACTGAATGTACCCGGACCGAGTGTTCTTGTGCTCCATCCTCTCACACTATTTGCTCCACCTCCAAAATAACGTTTCTCGAAAGGTAGAATATCAGAGTTACCATACGGATATGCAGCTCCCAAAGCAAGGTGAGCTGCAATGGCTCTTCTTTCATCAATTCTGTATATAGGAGAGATGTCAAAGTCGCCTTTCACATATTCTGAATATTGTATGCCAAAGAACTCTTCTATACCTCTATCATTTTGTTTGCCACCTCCTACTCCTGTAATTATTCGGGGTAACCATCCGGCAACTTCAATTCCTGATTTTATGCGAAACGGAATATTTGGCATATCACCTCTTGAAATTCTATTATAGTTGGTATAAGTTATGTTATATGACGATCTTACAACTAATTGCTCATCATAGCTATAGCGTAGTATAGGATTCACCTCTTCACTTAGGTACAAATCTTTAAATCTTTTTGAAGTCCATGGCATTCGAACATAGGTTACACCCAAGGGCTCAAATACATTTACCAACTTCCATTGCATTGCCGACCATTGAAAACGGTTTGAAAGGTTAAAAAACTGTCGGAAGTATTCGGGTCGTTTCTGAAAATTTGAACCAATAGAAAATTCAGTTGATGCTGATGGCTGATCCCTTAGTTGCTTTAATAGCCAAGGAAATAACAGCTGTGGAATTGAAAGGAACACCTCTGCACCATACTCATAATAACTATTATCCAGAAGGTCGAGACTATCTGTTGCTCTAATAAATTCATATGCTGCATTTAATCTCACTCTGAAAGTTTCACCTCCGTTAAATATATTTCTATGCTCATAAGTGAGGTTGCTGCCAACTCCAAGGTCGCCGGCAGAATTAGTTCCATCAACCCCAAACTGCATGAAATGCATATTACCCGGGAACAAGGATATTTTAGAATCTATTAAACTGGAATCGTTCCTAACCGTTGGAGTAAGATTAATTGAAGTTTGATTAACTGGTCCCATACCATTCAAAGATGAGTATGTTCGCTCTAAAATCCTGTCGGAGTACAACCTCCCGGGTCTTAGAAAGGTATTGTAATAAACAGCACGCGGCGAAAGAAATGGGTCTTTTTCCTGAACTATTGTAAGCCCTCTGAATTCAACAGTATCTATGAGATGACGCTTTGTAGAATCCTCAAGAATATCTGCACCTATACCATTGATGACCATAACATTACCAATATTATACTGTTGATGTAAAGTGTTTTCTGTAGGGTTGTTCAAAGATAATGTGACATCAACCTGATACTGACCAACAGCTGTATCGGCAAGGAAATAAAAATTGTCTTTCGAGAAATTATAGTATCCTCTGTTCCTCAATAATGTTGTCATGTTCTCCCTACCCTGCTCAAGTACTTCAAGATCGAAAATATCATTTTCCTTTATGATATTTAACCTGCCTGCATTGCTTAGAATGTTATAAATAGTGGTGTCGACCGAGTGGATAGTGTCGTTGAAATTTCTGATTCTGTGAGGCTCATTACCTGTTACATCGAATGTAACCTTTGCTTTCTTACTTCCCTTTATTACAGTAGTGTCTACTTCAGCATTGAGATAACCTTTATTGCTGAGATGCATACGAATTTGATCTGTTGAAATTACTGCAAGTTGTTCATTAAATAACACCGGTGGTTCGCCATATTTTAGCAATTGCCTGTTTAGCCATGTGGAATCGTTATCGGGAATATTATACATATGCAGCTTCCACTTTCCAACAATTGGTATTGTGGAGTTTGGTTTTTGTCTTAAATAAGGTTTCAAATCGGATGAACCAATTCCTTTGATATCTGAATTAATATCTACTTTATCGAGAAGGTACCCACCATCGGGAACCTTCTTAGTAACATTACACGACACCAAGATTAGTAATGTTAGTAACAAGAAAGTATATTTATTAACTGGTTTATTCATCATCTTTGGGTCTAATAAATCTAAATCTTAAAAGATCTCTAATAGATTGAGCCTCTCTTGTAACTACTACACCAACACCCTGTGTGGTGGGGTTACGACGATAGAACCTGTCGTTTGCCCTATTGTAGGCTCTAAACATTAACCAACTGTTTATGTCGTACTCAAGTTCAAATTCACCCATGAACGCTTGTTCTGAAGCCATCATGCTGTTATCGCCGTAGCTAAGGTTTGTTGTTATGCGCAAACGATTATTTAGCAAACGGGTTGATACGTCGAGTCCCATTCTGACGTTATCTAAAGTTCCATCGACCGACTCAAGATTGGTGCTTACCGACCAGTTATCATTTAGTGCACTTGCAAATAAAGCGTCTAATCCTCGAGACAAGGTGTTTGCAGCAAATTTTGAGAATACCGAGGATCCAAAATTAAGATCGGGTGAACCCTCTGAAGGAATAAAACTACCGGTTGTTGCCAAGTATGCAAACTGAAGAATCTTTGTTTCCTCGTCTCTGATAAAACTGTTTACACGTTGTTGTATATCATTTGAACTTTCGGGGAGCTCTATATCATATTGCAAATCCATTGCTTCTAAGTCGCCCCGTATCTGAAGTAATGCGTTTACAGGTACTCTTGTATTCACAAGCTCTGTGGTAAAGGTTGGACTTAATGCAGCCAAATCGGCCCTCACCGGCAAATATGCTATTATATTAAACTGTGTATTCATTGGATCTCCTTCCATTGTGAGCCGGCTGCCTTCACGAATATTAAAGTCGATTGTACGTAAATTTTGCAGGTTGTAATGAAATTTACCACTATTTATTACATAATCTCCATAGAGCCTTACCGGTGGAGTTGACTTGGAGTTGTAGTTCACATTTATTTCTCCTGCACCACTCACCTCAAGTGCATTACCTGTGGTGGGGTCTAAGATTACAGATGCCTCGAGCAGTGGGTTTAGATTAAGTGTTGCTCTCATTACTATTGGCATTCTTACCGCAGATCTGTTGTTAACCTGGTTGACAGTTTCATCAACCCTTCTAAGAAATTGAAGAGAATCGGCATTCTCCGTATTTATATAAATTACACCGCTATATTCGGCCGCCTTGGCTGTTTGTGGAAGCACAACAGTTAACTCTGATGCACTTGTTGTTCTTAAATCTGCATCTCCATAGATTCCCATTGATGAACCGGTAACATTTAAATTACCCGACAATCTCATATCTCCATAAACCATAAGATCGGTTCGTTCGGGATTATTCAACAACATAAAGTTATTTAAAGTAATTCCGGCGGTATAAACCATGCGACCGAAGTTTGTGTGAGATAAGCTTAAGTTAAGATTCGCAGTTTGTCCGTTTTGATCATGTATAACTAAATCGTTCAGACCCACGTTGTCTTTATTGATTTCTATTGTATCTGATAAGAAGTAGGTTACATTTGTGTATGCAACTTTCATTTCACCTTCTTCTATTCCGAGCCAGCCTTCTGTTATTGGCTCTGAAAGACTACCCGATATATTTATATTAGAATTTAAACGTCCCGATAAAGTACTTAGTGCAACTGAAGTTATGGGTTGAAGTGCACGTAGCTCAAACTCTTCCATTACAACATTTACATCCATTGGGTAGGGACTGTTATCACCAGTTGGCATATAACCTTCAATACTTAGTCTTTTCTCTCCTTTATTTAAGAGGTTGGCACTCAAATTGAGACCGGAGTACAATTGATCCCAATCTCCTTCGATACGCAAAGTTCCAATAGTGTCTGTATGAACAGCGATATCCTCGATACGAAGACCCACAGTTCTTATCATTGGTGTTTCTAATGCTTGACGTACAAAAATTTCTCCGTTTATAGAGCCGGAGATATTAGAGACATTAAATGCAGTTAATATGTTTTCGAGTTCTGTATTATTGAAGTATATTCTAATATTGTCTGCTTCGCTCTTTGATGCTACCCCTTCGATGCCAAGGAGTAACATTTCATCCTCTCTGATTCCAAAGTTATTGATTTCTATCCGTTCTTTACCCGATTTAATTGATGCTTGATTTATACCTATATCTTTACCGTTGAAGTCAATAGTTGTTGGGTGTATCTGTATATTTGTAGCCAATTCATCTAATATATTTCTATTGAACCCAATTGAAATTAGCAATTCTCCATCCGATTTGTTGTTACTTTTTTCTACATCAAAAGAGAGTCTGTTAATTACGCTATCTGACGCAGCAACTGTGTTTAGATTCGCATTTATATAACCGTTCTTTTGGACGAGGTAACTATTGACATTCAGATTTACCCCGCTGTTTGCATTATTGATATTTATGTTGGTTTCTCTTATATCATTTTTTCCAAACATTAAACGGGGAACACGTGCATTGACAGTAACACTTTCACTATTTATCATATCAACATTTCCCTCGATAGTAGCTTCTTCTATGTTGTAGAATGGTAGTTCGAATGTGTATGAAAAATCTTCGGTGTTGTATAACGTTATATTAAAGTTGAAGTTATTCTTACCAAAACCGAAAGTAGTTTTGGAATCGGATTCATTTTCTGAAACAGATTTGGACTCGGATTCATTTTCATATAAATCTGAATCAGACGACTTTAAAATTGATGGTAAATGAGGTTGAATTGCATTCTTTACCTCTTTTGCAATTGATGTAAAGTAATAATCGCCGACAATTTCAGCTTCCATAAAAGTTGACATCAATTGTATCTTTTTACCTTCTACACTATCATTGAGTGCCTGCAAGTATATGGGGCCCGGATTGTAGATAAAGTTACTGTCTACAATTGATGTGTTTTCAATAACGAGAGTGCCTGATAGATTATCAATGGATTCACCTGTCATTTGGCCATCTATTTTTGTAGAAATAATTGGCGTCTTCCAACTATCCATCATTAGAAATGGTCGCAAATCGAGCTGTGCAATATCGCCTTTGAGGATAAATCCGAGTTGATCTCCAAACGTTACGTCTCCAAAAATGTTAAACTGATTATTTGGGGAATCCATTTCAAAATTGGCTGAGACATTATTTCCCTTATAGAGTCCATTGAAGCTTAGATCGTTGTACTCAAATCCTTTATACTGAAGTGATTCGAAATATCCGTCAGCTGCCACAGACAACAATGAGTCTGTTGGTATATTTACTTTTGCATTGGCAAACATTGTTGCATTGCCCAAGCCGGGTGACTCACCTATTATATTTGCTAAGCGAATATTGTTTATTGCAACCGGACCTTCGAAGCTTAAATTTTTGAATCCTGTACTTATCCTGCCGGTGCCATTTAAATTTACATCACCCTGCTCAGTAATAATATTACCTCTGTATTTAAACTGATTGAGTTTACCTGCAGCAGTTAATACTAAATCTAAATTGCCGAGTGCTAAAAGCTGTTGTGGTGAGTTATATTGAGGTGCCCATACTTTAATTATAGATTCTAAATCATCTTGTGAGAAACGCAGTTTATTAATATTGACTCTGAGATCGCTATTATTGAAGTTGCTATAGTCTGATATCATTCCGGATATATCCATCTTGGTATTTGATCCATATTCAAGTTCAAGCTTTGAGAGATTGGCTTCTGGCAGCTTTCCGTTTGCCTCAATATTGAATGTAAACATATTTTCTAAACCACTAAGAGGTGAATAAAATATTCCAACATCTTTTGGGTCTAACTGTTTACTATTTAGATTTGCTGCAAATTCACCTGTTACTAAATGGTAATGTGCATCTCTGATTTGGATGTCTGACTGATTTAATACAAGATGCAACCTGTTACTTTTTAACAGCGAATCCTTTCCTAAAAATTCTGCCTGAAGTTTTGATAATGATAGTCCTGAATTGGTTTCAATGAAATTTAGCAACTTGATTTCAGCACTTAAGTCTTCTATATCGATGTAACTGCCGGCACCTTTGAAATTAAAATCCTCAATATCAATATGATTTACATTAAATTGCCCCGGTGTGTGTGAAGCTGAGAGGATATTGTAACTTAAAGATCCGTTTGATAAGGCTATATCATCAGCTACAATACGCCAAGCTTTTTTCTCTTTGTCTAATTTAATAGTGTCTTTCTCTACTACAAGGGAATCTAAGATAAATTGAAAATTAAACGGTTTTTCCGGAGTTTCTCGATATACGTTTGCCTTAAAATTTTCAAGAGCTAACTTTTGAACTGTTATCCTGTCTTTCAATAAATCGAAAGCTTTTATACGCACCGAGATACTCTCTGTATATAATAAAGTATCTTGTTGCTGGTCTTCAACGTATAGGTCCATTAACTCAACGGTGTTGAAAAGACGAATACGTATGCCCTCTAATCCGGCTTTAGTCCCTATTATATTTTCAATCTTATCTAATGCAAAATTGGCAGCTCTTTTTTGTACCTGTGGTATACTAAAGATCAGAAAGAGTAGTACATTAATCAGTATTATACTGACAATTATAATAGCAAATATGCGGACGATTTTTTTTACCAATTGAAGCAGATAGCATTAATTTGTTAGTTCGACTAAATAAGTATGCAATAATACAAAAAAAGGCTCAATGGGAGGAGATTAGCTTTAACTTTTAACCAAAAAACAGGATTATTTGGGCTTTTTCCATATAAGTGAACCATCGCCATAACTTAAGAATCGGAAATTATTATCGAGAGCATAGTTGTATATACTTCTCCAACCTTCACCGGCAAAAGCTGAAACCAACAATAGCAATGTACTTTGAGGTTGATGAAAGTTGGTGATTAACGCGTCGGGGTAGTGGAATTCATATCCGGGCACAATCATTAATTGAGTTGAAGAGGTTATTTGTTTCTGTTCACTACTTTCGAGGTATTGCAGAATTGCTTTTAGTGAAGCTTTTGGATCAATATCTTTGGCAATATCTGCATTTGATTCTTCGTAAGGTTCCCACTGACCTACATTTAAAGAATTGATATCGGCATTGGGGTTTTTAATAAGTTTTTTCCCGATGTAGTATAAACTTTCTAATGTGCGCATAGAGGTAGTACCAACAACAACTACTTTACCTGTGTGGTTTATCAGGTTTTTGATTGTTTCTTTTGATACTGAGAAAAACTCGCTATGCATTTCATGACTCGAAATGACATCTGCTTTTACTGGTTTAAATGTGCCGGCTCCAACATGAAGTGTAACCTCTGCTACTTTAGTTCCCTTTTCTTTTATTGTACTTAGTATTTCGGTAGTGAAATGGAGTCCTGCTGTAGGAGCTGCTACTGAGCCTTCGATATGAGAGTAAACTGTTTGATAAGTTTCATCATCATTTACTTCTGCAGGTCTGTTTAAATATGGAGGAATAGGTAATTTACCTGCTGCTTCGAGCAGATCTGAAAAAGTGAATTCACTGTTATTCCATCTGAAATTTATGATTGAGTCATCCAACCTATTGGCCTTCAACTTCACATTTTTTCCTTTTATATCAATTTCCATTGATAGACTTCCGCTTTTCCATCTTCTTGAATTTCCTACCATACAAACCCATGCGCAACTTTCTCTTTGCATAAAACTTTCTGCATAATATGATGGGGTGAATGGAGAGAGGCAGAATATTTCTATGTTTGCTCCACTATCTTTTTTAAAAAGTAGTCTGGCGTGAATTACTTTTGTATTATTTAGCAACAATAGTGTATTATCGGGAAGATTTTGAGGTAAATCCTTAAAAGAAAGTGTTTCAATATTTGAATCTCCTTTTTCCGCATCACCGAAAACCAAAAGTTTTGATTCATCCCTTTTGTATAAAGGATATTTTGCTATTCTCTCTTCGGGAAGCAAATAGTTGAATTCGGATATCGTAATGTGGCGGATATTATCTTTTTTCATTTTTTAATGCATTTATTCCGCAAAATTACTCAACTTTGCAAGAGTCAACAAAAATATTTTCACCGATAGCTTTCAATCTTATGATAAAACAACAGGTGATTAAATGAAATTACTACACAATGAAAAGATTAACAATAGGAGACAAGGTTAGATTCCTTAATACCGTGGGTGGAGGAACAGTAAGAGGTTTCCAAAACAAACAGATTGCTATAATTGAGGATGAGCACGGTTTTGACGTGCCTGTTCTGATTACTGAATGTGTGGTGGTGGAATCTGTTTCAGATGAGAAAATGGGTGGCGTACCAAGTGAAGATAATGTAGATACACCAATAGTAACAAAAACACCCAAAACTGAAGTTAAAGCAGAAACGTATTATCAACCCGAAGAAACTATAGAGGGAGAAAACATAACTGCTTGTTTGGCATTTCTGCCGATGGATATAAAAAATCTATCTACATCAACATATGAATGCTATTTTGTTAATGACAGCAATTACTTTTTGTCATTTAACTATATGAGTAGAGAAAACAATGTATGGAAGTCGCGCTACTCTGGTTTAGTTGAGCCTAACACTAAGATTTTCATTGAAGAGTTTGACAAAACTCAGCTGAGTGATATTGAAAAGGTTGCCGTACAATTTATTTCTTTTAAATACGATAAACCTTTTAAGTTTAAGAATCCATGTTCAGTTGAACTGAGAATTGACACAGTAAAGTTTTATAAACTACACAGTTTCAAAGAGAATGATTACTTTGAAGATGATGCAATTATATAT
>DATGMV010000009.1:0-3547 GCA_035307185.1 Fermentimonas sp.
GGAATTGGAACGAGCAGCCCTCAATACAACTTAGATGTAAATGGCGATGGTAATTTTAGAGGTACACTTCACACTAGACAACTTAAACTTGGCGTAGAAAGTCCTGGAAACGCATTGATTAATGGATATTGGAAAGGCAGTAACACCTCACAAATGCTTTTGAATATTGGCTTCATAAGTAATCAAGCACAGACTACTTATCAAATATTAACTTTAGATGTAAATGGTAACTTAAGGCTTAAAAATAAAGAGAGAGATATATTTTATATTGATGCAGATACTGAAACTGTGAGAGCAAGGAATATTATAGTTGATGAACAGAACTGGCCTGATTATGTCTTTAATAAAGAATACACTCTTTTATCCCTGTATGAAGTAAAGGCTTATATTGAAAAAAACGGTCATCTCCCAAATGTCCCGTCTGCTAGGGAGGTAGAAGAACATGGCTTGTCATTAGGTGGAATGACGAAGGTTACAATGGAAAAAGTTGAAGAGCTTACTTTATATTTGCTTCAAATGAATGAAAAATTAGAACAACAAGAGGCAAATTTAGTTGAACTACAGAACTTAATTGACGAACAAGCTAAGTTAATTCAAATACAACAAATGTTGATTGAGCAATTAAAAGTTGATAACAAGTAAAATATATGAACTATGAAAAAGATAATTATAGGGCTGTTTTTACTTGTAGGATATCAAGTTACGGCTCAAGTTAGTGTTTATGATTGTAATGTGTTTATAAGAAATCTCTCTCAAGATGAATTGAACACGGACACTTTGTTTTATGGAACTTGCTTTGAGATTGGAGGAACACCAATTACACTCAATAGCAGCAGGCATACAACCATAAAAGCATCAGATCAAATTCACCTGATAAACGGAGTGAATATTGGAAGTTTTAACAATGAAGGTAGCGCACAATTTTCAATTGAAAGTCGTTCTCTAGAAGATGTTGTTGTCATGAATTATGAAACTTTAACTAACGTTCTAAGGTATAAAAAGTTGGAGCTTGGAGTGCCAATCCCTATAGAAATAGAAAACCGAATTATGTCGTTCATAAACAAAGTGGGAGATGAAAATCAATGGTTAAACCCTTTTGTGGAGTGGGATATCGATGTGGAAGCGACTTTTTATCATGCAGAATCTGGTTGGTATGAGATTATAGATGGATTTTACACACGTGAATATGAACAAAACCCTAACACTTCAGACTGGGATGACATAGGTACTGATTATCCATTTAGAATTAGATATGCACCACCTCAGAATGGTTTATGGCGCAGTAACATATCGGTAAAAATAAAAGGACAAACCGCTTATTCTTCTGGCTTTTTCAATTTTAACGTAGTAGAAAGCGGAGATCCTGGTTATGTATATACCCATGAAAATAACAGAAATCTCAAAAGGGGAGAAAGAATGATTTTTCCAATAGGAGAAAATTTCTCTGCTCCTGATGCAAATACAGATGCAATTGCATGGGGAGGTCCTAACCCAGAAGTATATCCTTTTATTGACAGCGTGCATTATATATGGGTGGATGAACATGGGGATACTAATGTGCAATATTATGGTCATAATTTGTATAGTAGCCAAAACACAGAAAAAGCAGCCAATATTGTGACGTGGAATAAATATCTTAGTGCCTTAGAGCAGTACTTACAAACTCCAGATAATGGGGGTTCAAAATACTTCAGAACAATACAGGCTCCTTATTCATCTTTAATTGAATTTGAAGAAAAAGGAAATTATTTTAAACGTTTGCATTATGCTCATGAGACTGATAAAATATTAGATTTATGTGAAGAATATGATGCTTTATTTCAATTTAATCTTTTGCTACATTCACCCATTATGAAATATGGAAATTATGATATGTGGACCTGGGATTGGGATCATTACATGAGAGGCGGCACTTTACCTAATCATGATTCCTTACAGTGGATGTATGATTATCCTGTATATTGCTATAACGACAATCCAAGTTATCGAGAAAATGGAGTCGTATTTGAAGGGACTAAAAAACCCCATGAAATGTTTATAGACGAGAATGATTTAGCCTACCATAAACAAAGAACTCGATATTACATTGCGCGCTATGGTTATTCCACAAAAATATACTCTTTTGAAATACTAAGTGAGCCATGGCATTTGAATGAAACTTGGAATGTAGGACAATCTAACCAAGGAGAGAATGCGCCATTTTTAAACCCCTATCATCCCGAACATGCACAAACCCGTGATGCTGTGGAGAATTACCATAAAGTAATTTCTGAATACCTGAGAGATTCCTTAAAGATTAATCAATTAGTAAGTATGGACATGGCATGGTTGACAGATGATGATGGGGGATTGGATGCTAGCATTCTACTTCCATCTATCGAAATGATAGGTTTTAATCCTTATTATACTTCACCAAGTGCTTTAATTAGTTCTTATGATAACAACATAGCACATTATGTTGAAATGATTAATTTTTCAAGAGGGATGCATGGGCAGGATAAAGTACCTATCATCATTCCTGAAGGCGGCACAGAGCCATCTTATGAAGAATGCTCCAATTACACACAGCACGTAGTGGATAAAATGACCCTCCCTTTTACTGGAATAGCTGGCTTCAATGCTTGGGGTGGAGACGCTCCAGTATATCAAGCAAGCGCAAGTTCTCCTGTTACTTTACCAAGTTACATTCATGATAAGTGGAAAACTACAATTCGAACAAAAAACCACATGAACGGGGTGGATGTGATTAATACATTGAGTAATACTTGGGGAGCATGGAAGCAAGGATTAGGGAAAACTCATATAAAATTCCCTAATGGACCATTTCAAAATGATAAGCCCGAACTTCTTGAACAGCAACATTATGTTTCTAGCAACAGGGATTTGATAGTTGGCTATGTGCGTAATAGAACTTATAATTTATATACCAAAAGAAACAGTGGCTCTGATTGTGAATATATAGGATACGATGATAATGGTGGTGTTAAAGATTACTCCCCAATAGATTCGCTAACTAATTTTCATTGGGATGACGTACTCAACTCAGAGCAAATTAAAGTGGATGGTGTAAAGATTTTAAAAACATATAATGTCGATTTTTATAATTTGAATCAATACATATCAACAGACAATAAACTGTCATCTGTTGAAGGAAAGTTCAAACTCCGCTACCCAGAGTTACAAGTCGAAGAACCTTGGCAAAACCGCCCTGTTGTTTGGTTTGTCGCAAAAATAGAAGGTTATAATGAAATGATACAAAGCAGTGATATAACAGAAGGCATCTTAGAAGCACTCTCAGAGAGACTTTTAGCCAATGCGCAAGATACCTTATACCGAGAGTATTTATTAAATGTACACCCTAATCCTTTTGAAGATTACCTCACAATAGAAAGCCCTGTTAATGATGAAATAACAATTCAAGAAGCTTCGGGAAGGATTGTGTTAAAACAAAAGATTTCGAAAGGAAAAAATCGAATTCAAACTAGAGAGTTAACAAATGGGATGTACTTTGTTCACTTCGTTGACAAAAGTCAAACCTTTAAATTAA
>DATGMV010000010.1:0-2853 GCA_035307185.1 Fermentimonas sp.
TTTTCTTTTTCTCACACTAATTGCAATATTTATATTTCTTATACTTGGAGTTAAAGTTACACTGGTACAGGCATTAGTAGCATTAATAACCATTACAGTTATCTCTTTTCTTTTCACTACAGTTGCTGCAAATGCAATTGCAATTGTAGGCTCTAATCCGGTTTCGGGAATGACATTAATGACACTTATTCTCACATCAGTAGTTCTTGTAGCTGTTGGTCTCGATGGCTGGCAGGGTATGGTGAGCGGACTAATTATTGGAGGTATTGTTTGTACTGCTCTATCTATGGCAGGAGGTTTTGTTACGGATCTTAAAATTGGTTATTGGATTGGCACAACGCCTGCGAAGCAAGAATCTTATAAGTTTCTGGGAACATTGGTATCGGCAGCAACTGTAGGTGCAGTTATCTTTATATTAAATGAAGCGTATGGTTTTGTAGCATCTCCGGAAAACCCAAATCCTATGGTTGCTCCACAAGCCAATGCAATGGCTGCAATTATTGAACCTTTAATGGCAGGGTCTGGTGTTAGTTGGATGCTACTTGCTTTAGGTGCAGTTATAGCCATTTTAATTAATTGGCTTGGCATTTCGCCTCTGGCATTTGCTCTTGGTATGTTTATACCCATACAGCTTAATACGCCATTAATTGTGGGTGGACTCCTTAATCATTTTATTAACAAAAAAGGTAAAGACAAAAAACTTACAAATGCACGTCATCAGCGCGCAATACTAATTTCATCAGGGTTTATTGCAGGAGCTGCACTATTTGGTGTAATTGGAGCTCTTATTATTTTCTTAACCGGCAATAGTTATGCACTCGACTTTGGAGTATGGAACGATCCTGATGGTGTAGGTGCGCAGGTTACAGCACTTATTGCGTTTATTGCGCTCGTCGTATATTTTATTTGGGAAACAAGAAGAGCAAAGATAGACGATTAACAATTGATCTAAATTATATAAAAACTGAAGGCTTCTTTAAATAAGGAGCCTTCAAAGGCTAATATCGAGGTGAGTCTCATTAAATAAAATCAAAAGATGAAACAGATAGTATTAATTCTCACAGCATCAATATGCATCTTAGCTTGCTCAAATAATAAAAATGGCAAAAGCACAGACGATAAAGTCTATAAAGATTTCACCAAATATGTAAATCCTTTTATAAAAATAGACCCGATGGACTGATTGGAAATGATGATTGTGGACAAATGTCGGCGTGGTATCTTTTCTCTACACTTGGTTTCTACCCTGTAAATACCGTAAGTAGTGAGTATGTTTTTGGTGCACCTCAATTACCTAAAGTAACAATCAACCTCGATAATGGTAAAACATTTGTAATGGAGGCTATAAACCTGTCTTCTGATAACATATATATTGAAAAAATTGAGCTAAACGGTAAAGCATACAACAAAACATATATCAAACACGATGATATTATGAATGGAGGTGAGCTCAAGTTTTATATGACAAATAAAAACTAAATTGGTTGTGAATGAAACCTAACACATGTTATACAACCATATGAAACATTAAATTTTTATTCAAAATTATTCAACCTCTACAAATAATTATATTTTTACCGCTTCCTTAATAAAAAAACAGCTTCTCTTGCAACTACACAAGGGTACTTATAGAGGTTAAATATGAAAAAAGAAAAGGTTATTGAACTTGAAGATCCCCAATTATTTGGTCACCCAAAAGGTTTGACGGTACTGTTTTTCTCAGAAATGTGGGAAAGATTTTGCTATTACGGAATGCGTGGATTATTAGTGCTGTATCTTACAAAAGCACTTTTCCAAGGCGATGAACAAGCATTTGCAATTTATGCAGCATATACAGCTTTGGTTTATATGGCACCGGTGATAGGTGGAAGAATTGCCGATAACATTTTAGGTTATCGTATTGCAATTATGCTCGGAGCAATATTGATGGCAATTGGAGAATTTATCATTCTCGGTGGAAATGAAACATGGCTTTACATTGGTATGGGTGCCATAATTGTAGGTAACGGATATTTTAAAGCAAATATATCCAGCTTAGTTGGTAAACTTTACAAGACAGATGATCCACGACGCGATTCCGGCTTCACCATTTTCTACATAGGTATTAACATTGGAGCATTACTTGCAACCTTGGTTGTAGTATGGGTTGGAGAAAGATTTGGTTTTAAATATGGTTTCGGTCTTGCAGGTATTGGTATGCTGCTCGGTTTGCTCATATTCTGGTCAGGTCGAAAACTTTTTAAGAATATAAGTAATCCACCAAATCCAGAAAAACTTCACAAAAAAGTATTTGGACCCTTATCTCAACTACATATTACAGTTTTATTATCTTTCCTTGCAATTCCGGCATTATATTTTCTAATAATATACAACAGTGTAATTGGAATATTATTAGTACTTACATTCCTTTACGTAGGATATACCCTGATTAAGGAGGGAATAAAAGGAGGGAATGTGTTAAGAGACCGCATGATTATTTTTATCATATTATGTCTTTTCAACATTGTTTTTTGGGCTCTATTTGAACAGGCTGGTTCTTCACTAACACTTTTTGCAGACAGAAGCGTGGATAGAAATGTTTTTGGAGTTTTTGAAATGACTGCTGGTCAAACTCAGTTTTTCAATCCACTGTTCATAATTCTAATGGGGTCTCTATTTTCTGTTCTTTGGGTTAAACTATCTGAAAAGAATCTGAACCCAAACATCCCTGCAAAGTTTGGATTTGGAATAATTCTTTTGGGAATTGGATATCTGATAACCTACTTCGGCAATTTTGTACATAATGAGGCTTACCTTGTGCCACTTTGGATTATAGTGGGAATATATTTTTTCCACACTGTGGGAGAGTTGTTT
>DATGMV010000011.1:0-2676 GCA_035307185.1 Fermentimonas sp.
ATTTCTTTGAAGGATTGACAGATGAACAAGGTGAGAAAATAAGCAAAGCTAAAGGGATAAGAGGAGTTCAGACAAAAGAAACTATAATCCTTAATTTGCTGAATCAATATTACAAAGAGTTTCAAAAAGAAAAGCAGATGAAAGAAGTTGCATAAAGTAATAAAGTAAAAGGTTTATAAATGATTTATATTTAAAACTCAATAAATTGTTAACCTGAAAAATATACTTTACTCAAATTACAGAAAATACTGATCCGTTAAAAGGTCAGTATTTTTTTATCCTTATACCTTCAGAGAACCACCAGAAAGAAAAAACTTCAGTAACTAATACATTTATATCAGTAAAAAAATAAATGCCTTAAAATTGATTATATTCAGTAATTGATTAAGAAGGGAATATATTAAAAAGTAAATCCTGAATTATTAAAAACAAAATATACAGATCACAGATATATCTGATCCAGTTTAAATAATAATTATTACAGGGGATAGGGGGTATAAATTGTTTAGCCTTTGCCCTTTGAACCACCCTCCTCTCATCTTTCTGCAAAATGGATTTTTATAGGATCTGAAATATTTGTGGTATAATTGATTTACCGTAAATTTTAAACTCTTATTTCTATAAATGCTAAATATAATAGCAATTTTACAATTAATAAGTTTCATATATAGTTAATCCAGACATATAACTTTTCAATTTAACATAAAGAGAAAGTGTTTCAATTATTAGTATATGATTGAGTCGAGAGCAATAAATTATATAATAATAAAGGGCGAATATTTAAGAAATGAATTTATAATTGATATTTTTGTATTATATGCAAAAAAATGACATTATAAACATAAGATATGCAACCGATTAACCATAGCTTACAAAAGAAAATTATCCATAAAGATATTATTGATACTCATCGCAAATTGCTTACTTCGGGTGTGTGGTGCATTGTTAGACTGTCGCACTTTGTTGCTAGTGATAGCAAAAAGGATGATTCGCCATGGTTAATTGAATCGCTTAAGCCTATTCAGATATCTTATGTGGATGTAGAAGAATATAAGGAAAAGAGGCGTGAATTCACAAAGGATGAGTGGGTGGATCTAATAATGCAAAGTTTGGGGTTGGAGCCAGAGCAATTCAACTTCCGAAGCAAATTGCTTCAACTAACTCGCATGGTATCGTTTTGCGAGAATAACTATAATTTGATTGAGCTTGGTTTCAAGGGAACAGGTAAGAGTCATATATACTCTGAGATGTCGCCGCACGGTATGCTTATTTCGGGTGGTGAGGTTACCCAGGCCAAATTGTTTGTCAATAACTCTAATGGGCAAATTGGGTTGGTGGGGTATTGGGACAATGTGGCGTTTGATGAGTTTGCGGGTATCACTAAGAGGGTTGATAAAAACCTGGTGGATACTATGAAAAACTATATGGCAAATAAGTCTTTTTCGAGAGGTGCAAGTCCGTATGGTGCTACTTCGTCGTTCTCATTTGTGGGCAACACAATGCACTCTGTTGCGTATATGATGAAACATACCGATCTTTTTGAAGCTTTGCCTAAGGCCTATTATGATAGTGCTTTTCTTGATCGTATACATTGCTATTTGCCGGGATGGGAAGTGGAGAAGTTGCGTAATGATCTTTTTACGGAAAGTTATGGCTTTATTATAGATTATTTGGCCGAGATATTGAAGGAGTTGAGGAAAGATGACTATTCGCATATCTGCACCCGATACTTTGATTTATCTGACGATATAACTACAAGAGATAGAACTGCCATATTGAAGACTTTTTCGGGGTTATGTAAAATAATTTATCCTCATGCTGAATGCACAAAAGAGGAGGTGAAAGAGTTGTTAGACTTTGCCATTGAATGCCGAAGGAGGGTGAAGAGCCAATTGGTGAAAATGGATGATACTTTTCAAGAGTTAGAGTTCTCTTACACATCTAAAGATGATGGTAGTAATACTACAATAATTACACTTGAAGAGAAACAGTATCCTACTTTATCGAAGTCTACTGCGAAGGTGGATGAAGCAACTAAAGATAAAGTGGCTATTCTAAATCAATCGAAAAAACATGAGAAGCCTGTTAATCAAGATTTGTTATCTGGAAAACACATAGTAATTGAGGAAAATGAGAAAGGTATTAGCTACAAGAAGCTTTTCGCTCCATATTTGAAGGGTGCAACTGAGATAGTTATATATGACCCATATATTCGTCACTTCTATCAAGTTAAAAATCTGATGGAGTTTGTTCAAATGGTTTTATTAAACAAAGACGAAGGTGATGATGTGACGATAAAGCTTTTTACTCAATATGACGAAGAACATGAAAAGGAGAGTTTAGAAAGATTAGAGCAACTAAAAAACAGCTTAGATAGTTCTGGAATTATCTTTGAATATGAGTTTGATCAATCTGTAAGTTTCCATGCAAGAAGCATTGAAACTGATACAGGTTGGAAAATAAGCATTGACAGAGGATTGGATATTTTTCAACCTTATGATTTTAAAAACTCTTTTAATCTAGCTAATACAATACAGGAAGAACGCTTGAGTAAGGGGTTTGAGGTTACTTATATTAGGGTTGAGTGAATAAAGTTTAAAAGTTAAATATATATATATATTACGACTTACACTTGGTGTAAGTCAAAAAATGGTATACCTTTGTAGTGGAAATAAT
>DATGMV010000012.1:0-2991 GCA_035307185.1 Fermentimonas sp.
TGATGCACTCTCACTATCATTATTAACTAAACCCGTTTCATATTTACTCAATATATCCGCCACACGCTGTCTGCCTCCATCTAATTGTTCAATCATAATATCAAATAGAGCAGTTTGTTGCATCAATGATATTGTTTGAGCTGCTTGGCGTTCTTTTTCTTCTGTTGTTTGTTCCTGTTGGATTACTTCTACAACTTGAGACATCTCTTCAAAAGAAAGCCCTTGGGCAGATTTGATATCCTCATTGGTTAGCAATGCTATTTCTTCTAATTCTAAATCGATTAGAGGATCTTCTTCTTCATCATCATACTCTATTTCAAAATCTACTTGCATGGGTTCAGCATAATTTTGGTGTGCTGTTTGATCTGTTCCTAATGGAATAGTGACAATGTAGGTGCTTTTCCCTATAATGGATATGGCTCTTTTGGGAATTATCTTATTTATCGGCTTTACACCCTTTTGGTTTTTTCTAAACCAGAGTAATAAAACCAAGTAATAGAGTATGACAAGGATAATAATCAATTTGAGTATCATAATAGGTTCTCCATTTTTTTCTTGTACAATTCGTTAATCTCGTCTTTGTGTTTATCAAAATGATGTTGGATAATTGATTCCACGTAACTGCTCACAGTTGCTTTACACATGCCCAATATAGTTGCAATTCGTGTCAGTTTTTCATGAGTTGAATTGCTCACATATACAGAACGTCTATCAGGAAGTTCCATTCTAATACTACCCTATCTGCAGTAATGGGTGTAAAAATATAATCCATGGATGCTAACGAGCCTATTACTCCTTCACTATTGACCGTGCCAGGAAGATCAAAAAAGATAATATCTGTTTCATAGGGCTGATTTTTAATATATTCCGAAGCAATAGTAATTGCATCTCCCGGTGTTGCACAAAGAATTGGATAAGCTTTTTTCTTTAAAGCTTTAAACTGATTGTAAGCAAGCAGTTTGTAGTGTTTATTACTATTTACCAGTTCGCTATCTCGTTTTCGCATAGCAGTTATGCTGTGCTGAGGATAATCGCAATCTACAACGGCAACATTGTATCCTTTCAGATAATGCAAATAACTTGCTGCAAGCACCGTGAATGTAGTTTTACCAACGCCACCTTTCTGGGTGGAAAAAGCTACAAATAATGTTTTACTGTTCATCTTGTATTTTTATAAGTTTGTTTTTTTATTTCTAGATAAGTGAGTTGTTAATTGACTGAATTGTTGAGTTATTGAGTTCAGTAGTTCATTCATTCATGAAGCCTGTACTTCTTTCTTTCAATAATTAATGAGTGCATTCATTATTGCACTCAGATACAAATAAACAGATAAAAACAACCGCTTTTTTATTGTGGCTTTATATGGCTTTTAGAGGCTTAACTTGTCACTGCTATCAATTTGACAATAGCTATTTAACTGTGTTACTTTGCTCCAGAAAATTTGATGAGCCGTTTAAGGTTATCCATATTGATAAACCTACCGTGGATTATTATGCTAAGCTTACAAGTTTCAACTCTCAATTTAGAGCAATTGGTGTAAATTATAACCAGGTGGTAAAGGCTATAAACACGCACCTTACTCCTAAGAAGGCACTTGCTTTTCTCTATAAACTTGAAAAAGCAACTTTAGAACTTGTTACTGTTACACGTAACGTGATAGCTCTTACCAAGGAATTTGAAGAGAAGTACATCAAGACAAATCAGAATAACACTAATAAATAGTATGGTTGCTAAAATTAATGTTGGAAGCTCTCTGTACGGAGTATTGGCTTACAATCAGAAAAAGATTGATGAAATGCAGGGTAGGGTACTGTTTACTAATCGTATGTTTGAAAGCGAAGATGGCAATTTTAATATTCACCGTTGCCTGGAATGTTTTGAAATGCAACTGCCGCAAGATATCAGAACGGAAAAACCGATTATTCATATCTCTTTAAATCCGCATCCTGATGACAAGCTCAATGATGTTCAGCTTTCAGAGATTGCACAACAGTATATGGATAAATTGGGTTATGGTGCTCAACCTTATATTGTTTACAAGCATGAGGATATTAACAGACATCATATTCATATTGTATCTCTTCGGGTTGATGAGCACGGAAAGAAATTAAACGATAAGTTTGAATTTCGTCGCAGCAAAGATATCACAAGAGAAATAGAGGAAAAATATGGTTTGCATCCTGCTGAAAAAATGAAAGATAAGGAGTTAACCAAATTTCAGAAAGTGGATTATCAATCCGGAGATATAAAAAAGCAGATATCAAATACAGTAAAAGGTGTAATGAGCAGTTATCGCTTTCAAAGTTTTGGTGAGTTTAAAACATTACTTTCATTATACAATATTCATGCAGAGGAAGTAAAAGGTGAAGTCAGAGGCAGACAGTATCACGGTATCGTTTATTCCGCAACCGATGATAGTGGCGAGAAACAGGGCAATCCCATAAAGTCATCATTAATTGGCAAGTCTGTTGGTATTACTACCCTAAACCACAAGGTAAAGCAAACTTCTGAAATCTGGAAAGAAGGTACTTTAAGGTCTAAAATTAAAGACACTGTTCATAAAGAATTAAGTAACTCAACTTCAGTATCTCAATTCAAGAATAATCTGAAAGAGAAAGGAATAGATGTGGTGATAAGACAAAACAATGAGGGACGTATTTATGGTGTTACTTTTATAGATCATAATAACAGGATTGCATTGAATGGTTCCAGATTGGGTAAAGCGTTTTCTGCAAATGCAATAAATAATCTTTTTCAGGATGTTCCTGAGACTGGTCTTAAAACAACCACTTTAAAAGAGATGAATCAAAAAACAGAATATGAATCTCCTGATTACACGGATAAATCAATATCTGAACATCAGGACAAATCATCAAAAAAAGAGTTTTTAATTGGTGATATTCTTAAAATGATATTTGGAAAATCAGGATATCACGATGATGATTACTCTAATTCAACCAAACGAAATAGGAAGAAAAAACGCCGATATGG
>DATGMV010000013.1:0-5348 GCA_035307185.1 Fermentimonas sp.
CCAGAGTTGTAGGAATAAATGGCAAACTATCCTGTGGCAAACTGTTATAATACTGTCTTATCTCAGAAGGTGATAACTGAATATTGCCAAAATGTTTTTGTTGAACACCTTGAATAATCTGCTGTTCTCGAATCTGTTCACGTAAATCTTCTCTGATTGTGGCAAGGCTTTTTCCAAAATACTCTTCAAGGCGCTCTACTGAACCTATAGAAGATATGTAGTTATTTATATAATATTCTAAATCTCGATTAACATTGGCATCGGTTACCTCTATACTGTCAAGTTTAGCCTGATCAAGAAAAAGTTTTTGAATTGCAAGCTGTTCGGGAATAAAACAGTATGGATCTCCCTCAATTCTCTGATCTTGCATGAGCAACTCTTTACGGTATTCCTCTACTTCAGACTTAAGTATTGCTTCGTCACCAACAACCCATACAATTTCATCAATCACATTGTTTTGAGAAACGACAAACTGCGATGCGAATATAGATATAAGAAAAATTAAAATCTTCACTGAGAATTGCATATAAAATATTTTTTTTCAAGTCAACACATCCATAATATAGTTGTAAAAGTAGGTATAAAACATATAACAGCCAAACAACTCGATGGTTAAAAGTAGTTATAACAACGCAGAGACGCCACAATTGACGTCTCTGCAAAAATGTCTAAAACACTTCAATATCTACCCCTCAATCGCTGCCTGTGCTGCAGCAAGTCGGGCTATAGGTACACGGAAAGGAGAACATGAAACATAATTCAAACCTACAGAGTGAAAAAACTTCACTGAAGTAGGTTCACCACCATGCTCCCCGCAAACTCCACATTTGATTGTAGGCTTAACTTCACGACCTTTTTGAACGGCCATTCTAACCAATTGCCCTACACCATTCTGGTCTACAACAGCAAATGGATCATGTTTCAAAATACCCTTATCAATATACATTGGAAGGAACTTTGCGACATCATCTCTACTATAACCAAATGTCATTTGAGTCAGATCGTTTGTACCGAACGAAAAGAAATCCGCTTCAGCAGCAATTTTATGAGCAGTAAGTGCTGCACGAGGAATTTCAATCATTGTACCAATCTTGTATTCTACTGAATCACTATTCTCTGCAAAAACTTTTTTTATTGTGCTCTCAATTATCTCTTTCTGAGCTTTAAATTCGTAAACAATGCCGGTTAGCGGAACCATTATTTCAGGTATGGCTATAATACCCTCATTTTTCAGCTCTAACGCTGCCTCCATAATTGCTCGAGTCTGCATCTCAGTTATTTCCGGATAAAGGTTACCAAGACGACAACCTCTAAGTCCGAGCATAGGATTAGACTCCATCAAACTTTCTACTCTTTCATGAATATCTTTATAAGAAATATCCATTACCTTAGCCATCTCCATCTGTCCCTTTTCGTCATGAGGAACAAACTCGTGCAATGGTGGATCGAGTAAACGAATAGTAACAGGCAGCCCATCCATAGCTTTGAAAATGCCTAAAAAGTCTTTTTTCTGAAGTGGAAGAAGCTTCTTAAGAGCTTTGCGTCTACCATCCTCATCTTTTGCCAGAATCATCTCACGCATAGAAACAATCTTATCTACTTCAAAGAACATATGCTCAGTTCGGCAAAGACCAATTCCCATTGCACCAAAATCACGAGCAACCTGCGCATCATGTGGCGTATCAGCGTTAGTTCTCACATCCATTCGTGCATACTTCTCAGCTATATTCATAAGCTCTCTGAAATTTTCATCCAGCTCAGCATCTTGAGTTTCTATCTGACCCTCATATACATTACCGGTAGATCCATCAAGAGAAAGCCAATCGCCCTCTCTAAATACCTTATCTCTAACTGTAAGTGTTCTAGCCTTATAATCAATCACCATGTCGTTTGCAGCCGATACACAGCACTTACCCATACCACGTGCTACAACTGCAGCGTGTGAAGTCATTCCTCCACGAGAAGTTAAAATTCCTCTTGCAGAAGACATTCCACGTAAATCCTCAGGCGATGTCTCTATACGGCAAAGAATCACATTCTTGCCACTTTTTGCCCACTCCTCTGCATCATCTGCATGAAACACAACCTGCCCAGATGCTGCACCTGGAGATGCAGGAAGTCCGTGAGTAACAGGTTTAACCTTTGCCAGAGCCTTTGTATCAAACACCGGGTGCAATAGTTCATCCAACTTCTCTGCATCACATCTCTTCAATACAGTTTTTTCATCAATGTAACCCTCGTGAAACAGATCAATTGCAATTTTAATCATCGCAGCTCCTGTGCGTTTTCCGCTTCTTGTCTGCAATATCCACAACTTACCGTCTTGTATAGTAAATTCAAGGTCTTGCATATCCTTAAAGTAATCTTCAAGCTTCTGCTGCACTTCAATAAGTTCTCTCGCACATTCGGGCATAACCTCCTCAAGTGAAGGGTATTTAGATTTACGATCCTCTTCAGAAACACCTTGAAGTTTAGCCCACCTTCGTGAACCTTCGGTTGTTATCTCTTGTGGAGTACGAACTCCTGAAACTACGTCCTCACCCTGAGCATCAATTAAATACTCACCATTAAAAATATTTTCTCCCGTTGCAGAATCACGTGTAAATGCTACACCGGTACCCGATGTTTTACCCATATTCCCATACACCATTGCCTGAACGTTAACTGCGGTTCCCCACTCATCAGAGAAGTTATTCATCTTTCTGTAAAGAATAGCGCGTTCATTCATCCAGCTATCAAAAACGGCATAAACAGCTCCCCACAACTGATCCCAAGGATTAACAGGAAAATCTTTTCCAGTTACATCTTTCACGGCTTTCTTAAACCTTTTCACAAGCTCTTTCAAATCATCAGTTGTGAACTCATTATCAAGTTCAATACCTTTTGAAACCTTCATCTCTTCCATTATCTCTTCAAAAGGATCAATATCATCTTTGCTCTGAGGTTTCATACCCAAAACCACATCGCCATACATTTGCACAAATCTGCGATAAGAGTCCCATGCAAAACGCTCATTACCCGATTTTTTTGCTATGCCCTCAACTGCATCATCATTCAATCCAAGATTCAACACAGTGTCCATCATCCCCGGCATAGACACACGTGCACCCGAGCGCACAGATACTAAGCATGGATTATCTTTATCTCCAAACTTGGTTCCAGTGAGAGCTTCAATTTGATCAATTGCAGCCTCCACCTCTTTCCTTAGCACGTTTGACACATACTCTTTTCCAAGTTTATTGTATTCAGTACAGACCTCAGTAGTAATGGTAAATCCGGGTGGTACCGGCACACCTATTAAGTTCATTTCGGCAAGGTTAGCTCCTTTGCCTCCGAGCAAGTTTTTCATATCAGCACGCCCTTCAGCTGCTCCGTTTCCAAAGGTGAATACTCTCTTCTTTTTCTCCATTTGATTTTAAGTTATGACTGTTAACTATTAATTAATATATATTAGATCACTATAATGCTCTCTCTAACAACTTAATTACTTATCACCTAAAGATATACTATATAACAATATATTAGGATTTATACCCGTTGGATTCTCCAAGTTTATAAAACCATATATTTGCTTTAGTGTATCTTCGGCAATATACTTTGCAATCGGAAAACTATATGTTTTGTTATCTGTCACTCTTTCAGAATGGTATACAGTTGTATCATCATATACCAACGAGAGAAGAGATGAAAGTTTGTAAACATATGAAGGTTTAACCCCCATTACCGTAAAATCCAGTGAAGAATAGTCATCAGTTATTATTTCTGATATCTTCGTTGAGTCTATACTAAATTTAAAGCCTGTTCTTTGCGTTCCCGGCATTGCGAAATTGTAAAACTTTGGAATATATGAAGCTGAATAAACAGATTCATCCATCTCAAATATTTTCGCATCTCTCTTTGCTATCTCAGAGTCAACAAAAGATTGATGTCTCTTTAGTCTTGACTTAACCGAATCGTTCATGCGTAGATAAAGGTCAATCCTATCCGAGTACCAAGACAAAGATGTATCCCATTGAGCCTGATTAACTTTATGAGTGTTAAAAACTTTATTTATGTAAGCTTCTTTTTTTTCTGATGTATTAAAGTTTGCATAATCGTTTTCCATGACTGCCTCAGCAATGTAAACATCGTACATCACCTGCTCCATTTTCTTCCTATTCAAAACTTCTTTAGGACGATTCTGACAAGAGATAATTAGAATCGAAACCAAAAGCAGAAGATAATATGAAATAGATTTAGGTTTCACTTTCAAATGTATTTTCTTTATGTTCTTTATCAGCTATAAAAAATTTACTTGAGGGATGTTCACTATCATATTTCACACGCTCTGATTTTGACAAGAGAGAATATGAAAGAGTTTTTCTAAAAAACAGTAAAAGCAATATTACACCTACAGTTATTGCTGAATCGGCTACGTTAAAGATAAAGCGAAAGAAAAGAAAATCCTCACCGCCTACAAATGGCACCCAATTTGGAAATGTACCCTCTATAAGAGGAAAATAAAGCATATCCACAACTTTACCGTGAAGTAGAGTAGAGTATCCCTCACCCCAAGGCACTAATGACGCAATATGACCGGCATAACTGGCTTCAAATATAACACCGTAAAAAACACTATCTATAATATTACCTGTTGCACCTGCGAGTATTAGTGCAACACAAGATGTAAAACTGCTTTTATAACCCTGTTTTACCAGCCTATTCAGGTAAATAACTATAAAAACAACAGCAATTAATCGGAAAACTGAGAGGAAAAGCTTTCCCCCTGCTTCAATACCGAATGCCATCCCATTATTCTCTACAAAATATATTTTAAACCAGTCGGTTATATGAATCATCTCATATAACTCCATGTGGGTTTTTACCCAAATCTTTGAAACTTGGTCTAACAGTAAAACTGCTAATACTACCGCAATTGCAATGAGCGACCTACTCTTTCGTTTTGAATTTACAGTGGATTTTTCCATCAAACAAAATTATCTTCTCTTGCTGGATTTAGCTTCAATACTAAGTGTGGCATGTGGAACTGCACGAAGTCGTTCTTTGGGAATTAAATTACCTGTTTCTCTGCAAACCCCATAAGTGCCGTTTTCTATACGCACAAGTGCTGCCTGTAAACTCTGAATAAATTTCATCTGACGTTGAGCTAATCTTCCAGCCTCCTCTTTTGAGAGAGTCGACGCACCCTCTTCAAGCACCTTGTATGTAGGAGATGTATCAATTGTATCGTTACCATCGGCATTAGTTACTGCTGCCCGATAGTTTTCGTATTCCTGACGGGCAATCTCTAACTTTTCATTAATTATAGCTCTGAATTCTTCCAATTCCTCGGCTGAATATTTCGTCTT
>DATGMV010000014.1:0-3929 GCA_035307185.1 Fermentimonas sp.
ATATCAGTATGAACAAACACAGTCGAGAATAGGTGCCACA
Organism: Fermentimonas sp.; assembly: GCA_035307185.1. GTDB lineage: Bacteria > Bacteroidota > Bacteroidia > Bacteroidales > Dysgonomonadaceae > Proteiniphilum. The sequence continues at coordinate 41 of DATGMV010000014.1, forward strand.
ATGAAAGACTCACTTAACCTTTATATTAAGAATTCACCTGTTTTCTTTGTGGATAATATTGAAACCCCACTACTAATTATGCATAACGATAAAGATGGGGCGGTACCATGGTATCAGGGAATTGAAATGTTTATGTCGATGCGTCGACTTGCCAAACCTGTGTGGATGTTGCAGTATAACAACGAAGCTCATAATCTTATGCAACGCCGTAACACTAAAGACCTATCAATAAGACTTCAACAGTTCTTCGATCATTACCTAAAAGGAGAACCCGCACCTGTTTGGATGACACGCGGTGTACCTGCAACAGAAAAAGGTAAGACTTGGGGTTTTGAAACAGACTAAAAACAAGTGTAGATTAAAACCCTCTCTGTCGCATCGCTTCAAATGTGATAATTGCTGTAGAAACTGAGACATTTAGCGAATCAATTTTACCTCGCATTGGAATTTTGATTCGTTTTGTTGCATTTGACAACCAGAAACCGGTCAATCCATCAGCTTCAGTACCCATGACGATTGCAGAAGGTTGTCTGAAGTCGATATTCTGGTAGAATTCTGCCGCCTGCAACTCTGCGGCATATATGGATATTTTTTGTTCATGTAGCCATTTCAGAGCCTCCTCTGAGGTACATACAGCTGTATTAACAGTAAATAATCCTCCCACTCCGGATCTTATTACATTGGGGTTATACAAATCAGTCAGTGGATCACAAATAATTACTGCATCAACTGCTGCAGCATCGGCAGTACGTAAAACAGCTCCAAGATTTCCCGGCTTTTCTACAGATTCCAGAATAATTAAAAAGGGGTTATCAGATAGTTTAATGTCATCCAATCTATGCTTTTTTGGTTTAGCCAATGCAACTATACCGTCCGAACCATCGCGATAAGCAATCTTTTCAAAAACTACAGATGAAATTTCAAAAACAATATTATCGGGTATCGAATCAAGTACTTCGGGATAACGAGTATTGCTAAACAATTCTCTGCACACAAATACTGCATCAATACTGTAACTGCTGCCTAAAGCTAAAGAAATCTCACGAGCTCCCTCAATAACAAACAGGCTCTGATCGCGCCTCTCTCTGCTACTCTTGTATAGCTTTACAATATTCTTAATTGAAGGGTTTTGTAAACTTGTAATCATTTGTATTAGCTCTGGTTGTTTAGTCAGAGCTCACTACTCTGATCTTTTTTCAAAAGGAATGTATCAATTACCTCTCTAAATGATTTTTTCGGTAATGCCCCAACACCCACCTGAGGATCTTCATTCATAGGTATAAAAAGAAACACAGGAGTGCTTCTTGCGCCAAACAATTGAGCCAGCTCCGGCTCTTTATCTACATCAATTTTATAAATATATAAATCCTCTCCATACTCAGCAGCAAGATCAGATAAAATAGGAGAAGTAATTCTACATGGCGCGCACCATACAGCGTGAAAATCTACAATAGCCGGCTTATCCCCTTTATACTTCCATCCTTCCGGATTCTTCTCATAATCATACACCTTTTGCAAGAAAGTCTCTTTTGTGAGATTTATAGGCTTAGCAGTTTCTTTACTTTTCGGGTTATTAGCACCGAGAGAAACTGCAAAAAGTATTAATAAAAGCAGTGAATTGATTTTTTTCATAATTAGTGATAAAAACATTGTCTGTAACTTTAAAACAATGTTATACTTAAAACTTTAGTCAAGACTTGGAGTTTATGACAACAGGTTTCTGGCCCGGTACCCCAAACTCTTTTGCGGAATATTTATCAACATACACTTTCCAAATCTTAACATTTTCAACAGAAGGGTCTGAATAAGTGAATTCTCTACTTGAATACTGACTCATAATTATGTTCAAAGCTTTTATCTTCTCGTTGAAATCTTCTTCGAAAATAACCTTGCCATGACAAATTACACTCACGCATCGCATCCTATAGCTGCAAGCTACCTCTTCGTTTTGCCAAACTAAGTCGGCATCAGTGCAAAAAGTAACACATAGATTGGGATTCATTTCAAGAATTGAAATTGAGCTCCCGTCCTGAGCAGAATGCAGATATATAACACCATCTTTATATCCAAAGTTCATTGGCAAAACATAAGGTACACCCGAACGGTCTGCCATGCCAACATAACAAATATTGCATGATTGTATTATACCCTCAATCTTGCTTTTATCTTCAACGGAAACTGTTCTCATTTATTTTAAACTAACTAATATATCAACAATATTTTCACCCAACTGCTCCGAATAAGGTGCTAACTATAGTGCTTTTTCAGTAGTAGAAGGACCATCAACAGTAAGAACTCCCTCGTCGTCAATAATTAACTCATCAATAAACACAACTCGCTCATCTCCGGTATTCTGAGTGCGACCATGATACACACAATATAGTTTATCGCCATCTTTAGATTTGAAAACCATATTATGCCCTGTACCTGTCACGTCACCACCTTTAGCAGTATTCTTCTCAAGAACCGGGTTGTTAGAAGCTTTCACAAATGGTCCAAGTGGGTTGTCTGAAACAGCGTATCCAACTGCGTAATGCTCTCCACCAAAATAATTAGCCGAATACATCATATAAATTTTATCATTGTGTTCAAAAGCAAACGACCCTTCGGTCCAACGACGATTTACCTCACCTGAAGTAACAGAGCGGCTCTCCCACTCTGTTTGCGGGTCACTCATACTTTTAGGCGGTTGTAACAACAACACAGGCTCACCAATAACAGTAGTGAAGTCATTTGACAACTCTACTCCATAAACCCAACTCTCCTCAATCTCGTCAAACATATTTTGCTCTCTTGCCCAGTCGGCAACCTCACTCTCAACAGGGTTTTTATAGCATACACGTGAGTAATAGAGGTAAGTTTTTCCCTCATGCTGTAAAATATTTGCATCAATGATAGGATACCCGGGATCGAACAACGGTTTTTCTGAAACTTCAATAAAAGGGCCTGTTGGACTATCAGATACAGCCACACCAATTCTAAAATTCTCCAACTCATTTGTGGGATTCTCTTTCCAGTCGGCACTAAAAAACATGTAATACTTACTATCAATTTCATAAACTTCTGGTGCCCAATAATTTTTCACAGTCCATGAGTTGGGTTGATCCCCTGAATATACTTCACCTTCGAAGTTCCAGTCGACAAGGTTTTCTGAGCTATAAGCTGCAAATCCCTTTTTAACACCACCGGTACCATACATATAGTAATTCCCATCAGATGCCGAAAGGATAAATGGATCGCCAAAAGCTACGGGCAGTGGATTTGTATATGTTACTTGATCGACCTCTTCAGAAGAACCAGACTTACTTCCGGAATTTGTGCATCCACTTAATATTAAGCCAGACATTAATATCGTTACTATTACAACAACTTTCCTTGTAAAGCGCTTATTTGTTATCATATCAAGACTATTTTGTATTACAGTTAATAAATATTACGTTAGTTACAAAGATAACAAAAAAGGAAAACCCGTTAAGATTTTCCTTTTTAATTTTATTTGCTGTACAGCTTATGCTGTTACACTATTTTACTTTATCAACAATCGCTTTAAAAGCTTCCGGATGATTCATTGCCAAGTCGGCAAGAACTTTGCGATTGATATCAATTCCATTTTTATGTAATGCACCCATAAGGCGAGAATATGACATTCCATTTTCACGGGCAGCTGCATTAATACGCTGTATCCATAATGCACGGAAATTGCGTTTTTTGGTTTTCCTGTCACGATAGGCGTATGTTAGACCTTTCTCCCAGGTATTTTTGGCTACCGTCCACACATTCTTTCGTGCACCGATATAGCCTCTTGTAAGTTTTAGTACTTTTTTTCTCCTATTGCGCGAAGCAACATGATTTACTGATCTTGGCATAATGTTTACTTGTTTTGAATGAT
>DATGMV010000015.1:0-6179 GCA_035307185.1 Fermentimonas sp.
GATGTAGTTACTAAAATACTTGATGAGATGGATTATATAAATCCCGAATGGTTAATTAAAGGTGTTGGAAGTATTTACAAAGAAGGGGTAAATATTGATGATATTCCAAAAGATCTAAATTTATTTAATCAGGAGCGAGAAATTCACGATCAACGTACCAATACTGCTGAACAATTGAAGGAAATCGACCTTAAAACACCTGAAAATACACCCCAACATCCTATATATAAAGATGTTGAGACTGAGAAAAAGCATGCTAAGAAAATTACTCAAATAATTATTTATTATGACGATAATACTTTTGAGAAATTTACTCCTTAGTTTAAGTGTGAATGAATAAATAATTTTTATAAAAAACAAGAACAAATCTAAAACTACTGAGTAGTTATTGCTCAAAATAATATCTTTGAATTTGAAGCTATCACTTTAAACAATTCGGATATGTCTGAGGTAGATTCTACGCCTAAACCTACATTAAGAATTATAGACGCTATTGTCTTAATAATTGGAATTGTAGTAGGTGCAGGAATATTCAGAACTCCATCAGTAGTTGCTTTAAACACTCCCAATGAAATATGGTTTTTGACAGTTTGGGTATTAGGAGGCGTTATTTCACTTGTAGGAGCTCTTTGTTATGCCGAATTGAGTTCTACTTTCCCTAATGCAGGAGGTGATTATCATTTTTTTAAAATTGCTTTTGGAAATAAAATCTCATTCCTTTTCGCATGGTCAAGAATAACTGTCACTCAAACCGGTTCAATTGCAATTTTAGCATACATAGCCGGTGATTACCTTACTCAACTATTTTATCTTGGTGAATACTCTTCAACCTGGTATTCGCTTACCATAATAATACTACTTACGTTATTTAATATACTTGGAATACAATTCGGTACGGGCATACAAAAGTTGCTCATAGCACTTCAATTTATAGGAATACTTACAATTGTTCTTGCATCGTTTTTAGTTGAACCATCTATAAACTCTAAAGTAAACAGCAATTTTAATGAAGTTGGCTTCTCTAATACTTCTACAATAAGTCTGGCCCTTATTTTTGTTCTTCTCACCTTCGGTGGATGGAATGAAGCTGCTTATTTATCTTCAGAACTAAGAAAAGGAAGTAAGAAAATAACATTTGCTCTAATAGTTAGTATCCTCATTATAACATTTATATACCTGCTAATGAATATCTCATTCCTAAAAGTTTTAGGATTAGAAGGATTAGCAGCCTCAGATGCTGTTGGTGTTGATATGATGAGTGCTACACTAGGAGATAGAGGAGTAGTATTGATTGGTGCTTTAGTTGTACTATCAGCAATTACTTCCTTAAATTCAACAATTTTTACCGGTGCTCGCACAAATTATGCTTTAGGTAAAGATTTTGTCTTACTATCATTTTTAGGTAAGTGGAACGAAGACAAATCTGCTCCTATAAACTCGCTTATATTGCAATCTATCATCGCCATAGCCCTTGTAGTATTTGGAGCTTTCACCCGCAATGGTTTTGAATCTATGGTAGATTTTACAGCCCCTGTATTTTGGTTTTTCTTTTTACTTACAGGAATTAGTCTTTTTGTACTACGAAAAAAGAAACCAAATGTAAAAAGACCCTTCAAAGTGCCTTTTTATCCGATTACACCTATACTTTTCATTGCTTTCTGCTCATATATGCTTTACTCAAGTCTCAGTTATACAGGTGTAGGATCACTTGTTGGTGTAGCAGTGCTGCTAACCGGCTGGCTATTTGCAATGATATTTAGAAAAAAAGAGTCAAAGAAAAATAAATAAATAACAGAATAAAAACATAATTAAGCAATTATCTGTTTATCTATTATATTGCTTTTCAAGGCATAAGCCGCAAAACATTTTAAATAATTAGTAATGATGCGACTGTATAAAATGTTTATTCTAATATTTATATTAGGATATTTTCAGTTAAATGCACAGAATATTGTTTTGGATGTCCCCTATGTGCCCACTCCTCAAAAGGTTGTTGAGGGGATGTTAGAATTGGCAAAAGTGAGCAAAGGTGATGTAGTATATGATTTAGGATGTGGTGATGGGCGTATTGTAATCACTGCAGCTAAAGACTATGGTGCAACCGGTATAGGAGTTGATCTTAACCCCGAAAGAATTGAAGAAGCTAATGCAAATGCTATTGATGCAAAAGTTGATGATAAAGTTACTTTTTATGAAGGTGATCTGTTTGATTTCGATTTTAGTAAAGCAGACGTATTAACGCTCTATCTGCTTCCCGATGTTAATTTGAAACTTATGCCTAAGATACAGTCTGAGATGAAACCCGGAAGTAGGGTTGTTTCTCATGCTTTTGATATGGGTGATTGGGAACCGGACAAGAAAATTAGTGTAGACGGCAAAACTATATATCTTTGGATTATACCCGAAATGAAATAATTCAATATAGCAAATACCACAACATTGCCGAACTAAAAATATTGATGTACTTTTGTATTCAATAATGAATATTTAAATATAATGAAAGTACTCGATTTTCTAGTTCAATCGAATGAAATACTAAATGTCCGTAACAACTTACTCAAAGTGTCTCCGGCAAATAAAGAAAAATTGCCCGAGATGCTACCTGGACAGTTTGTGCAGATATTAGTTGATAACTCACCAGAAGTTTTCTTAAGACGACCAATTTCAATTAATAATGTTGATTATGACAAAAATGAAATTTGGCTGTTAATACAGCGTGTTGGTGAGGGAACACGTAAAATATGTAAATTAAAACCCGGTGAAACAGTTAACCTGATTTATCCACTTGGTAACTCTTTCACAATACCTCAAACCGAAGGTAACTACTTACTAATTGGAGGAGGTGTTGGCACAGCTCCAATGTTACTACTTGGTAAGAAGATGAATGAAAGAGGATTAAAACCAGATTTCCTTTTGGGAGGAAGATCTACCTCAGATATCCTTCAGCAATCAGATTTTGAAAAGTATGGAAATCTATTTTGCACAACAGAAGACGGATCTTTTGGAGAAAAAGGATTTGTTACAGATCATTCAATACTTACAAGTAAGAAATATGATTACATCTTCACGTGCGGACCAAAACCAATGATGGTTGCGGTGGCTAAATATGCTCGTATAAGTGGAATTGAATGCGAAGTATCGCTCGAAAACCTTATGGCATGTGGGTTTGGTGCATGCTTGTGCTGCACTGAAAAAACAGTGAGAGGAAATGTTTGTAGTTGTACTGAAGGACCGGTTTTCAATATTAAAGAGTTGACATGGCAAGATTAAATGTAGAAATAGGAGATTTAAAACTGAAAAACCCTGTTACCACAGCATCAGGAACATTCGGTTATGGAACGGAATATAAGGACTTTATAGACTTAGGTAAGCTTGGTGGTATATTTGTAAAGGGTACTACTGTAGAGCCCAGAGAAGGCAATAATTATCCCAGAATGGCCGAGACACCATCAGGAATGCTCAATTCAGTTGGACTGCAAAATAAAGGTGTAGACTACTTTGTAGAACATCTTTATCCTGTAATTAAGGAGTATGATACAAATATTATTGTAAATGTTTCTGGGTCTACTCTTGAAGATTATATAGCTTGTTCAGAAAAACTTGCCAATTTAGATAAAATGCCCGCAATTGAGCTAAACATTTCATGCCCAAACGTTAAAGAAGGAGGTATGGCATTTGGCGTTTCGTGCGAGTCTGCAGCAAGAGTTACCAAGGCTGTAAGAGAGGTGTTTCCTAAAACCCTGATAGTTAAGTTATCGCCCAATGTAACCAACATTGCCGATATAGCTCGTGCCGTTGAAGATGCAGGAGCAGACTCTGTTTCTCTTGTAAATACTTTTCTCGGAATGGCAATTGATATTGAGAAAAGAAAACCAAAGCTTTCTACAGTAACCGGCGGATTATCTGGTCCCTGCATTAAACCCATTGCAGTTAGAATGGTATGGGAGGTTTATAATGCCGTAAAGATTCCTGTTATAGGAATGGGTGGAATATCAAATTGGCAGGATGCAATAGAATTTATTCTTGCGGGTGCAAGTGCAATTCAGGTTGGTACTTATAACTTTATAGATCCAACTGCACCAGTTAAAATTGTTGATGGAATAAATGAGTACTTAGACAGACACAACATCAAGTCTGTAGAAGACTTAGTTGGTCAAATGCTCTAATAGATTAAAGTTTAATCTATTAAGATGATATATGATTCATTTTTAGGTATAATACTATCATTTTGTAATATTTAAGTGCTTTATATTTGACAAAGTGGAAATATATGTTACCTTTGTATGACAAAAATGAAAATATTTCTGAATGAGCACATTGGTTATGCCAAATTTATACATCCCACAAGATTATAAACCTCTACTAAGTCTGGAACAGACTGAACTGGGAATTAAAAGTATCAAAGACTTTTTTCAAATTAATCTCTCCTCAGAGCTAAGGCTTAGAAGAGTTACAGCTCCTTTATTTGTAGAGAGCGGTACAGGTATAAACGACGATTTAAATGGTGTGGAACGCCCCGTTCGCTTCCCAATTAAAGATTTAGGAGACAAAAGTGCTGAAATAGTGCACTCACTGGCAAAATGGAAGCGGTTAACTCTCGCCGATTATGAAATTGAGAAAGGATTTGGCATCTACACAGACATGAACGCCATTCGTGCCGATGAAGAGCTGGATAACACTCATTCTCTTTACGTAGATCAATGGGACTGGGAGTTGGTTATAGGAGAGGAAGATAGATCAATATCTTTTCTTAAACAGATAGTAAGACGTATCTACGCCGCTATGCTGCGTACCGAATATTTGGTGTATGAGCTTTTCCCTAAAATTAAGCCACAATTACCTTCAGAGCTAACTTTTTTACATGCCGAAGAGCTCCTTAAAAAATATCCCGGATTAAATGACAAGCAACGCGAAGACGCAATAACAAAAGAGTATGGTGCTGTATTTATAATGGGCATAGGTGCTCCACTTTCAAACGGACTGCCACATGATGGTCGTGCACCCGATTATGACGACTGGAGCACTATAAATGAAGATGGATATAAAGGACTAAACGGAGATCTTCTTGTTTGGAATCCTGTGTTGAAGAAGGCTGTTGAACTATCTTCAATGGGTATTAGAGTAGATGCAAAAGCTCTTAAACGTCAGATTGTATCGGCAGGGCAAGAGGAAAGACTATCTCTTTATTTTCATAAGCGTCTAATGAATAATGAATTGCCACTCTCTATAGGAGGCGGCATTGGGCAGTCGAGACTATGTATGTTTTATCTTCGCAAGGCTCACATAGGAGAAATACAATCGAGTATATGGCCTCATGAAATGAAAGAGTCGGCAAGAGAGCATGGTATATTCTTAATTTAGCAACAATAATAATTTCCTTTTTTTACACTGTAGATATCTTTATCAAACCCTATTCTTTTAAAATATCATGGATGTTAAGATTGAAGAGAGTTGGAAATCTCAATTAAAATCAGATTTCGATAAACCCTATTTCAAGGCACTAACTAAATTTGTGAAGGAAGAGTATAAAACAAAAACTATATTCCCTCCTGCAAAATTGATATTTAATGCATTTAACACCACACCTTTTCATGATGTTAAAGTTGTAATAGTTGGTCAAGACCCATACCACCAACCGCAACAAGCCAACGGCTTATGCTTCTCCGTAAACGATGGTATAAAAACACCCCCCTCACTGGTTAATATTTATAAGGAAATAAATAATGACTTAGGAAAACCTATTCCAAGCTCAGGTAATCTTGAGCGTTGGGCTAAACAGGGTGTGCTTCTTCTTAATGCCACCTTAACAGTAAATGCGGGCATGGCTGGATCTCATCAGGGAAAAGGATGGGAAGAATTTACAGATAGTGTTATAAGTTGCTTATCAGAACATAGAACCAATTTAGTATTTATGCTATGGGGTGCATATGCTCAAAAAAAAGGTGCAACAATTGACACATCCAAGCATTTAATACTTAAATCACCACACCCTTCGCCACTATCTGCACACAGAGGTTTTTTTGGCAACAAACATTTCAGCAAAGCAAATGAATACCTTATAAATAATGGAAAAAACCCTGTTGAATGGTAATACCAATACAACAAGGTTTTATAATTTAAACAGGTTTAGTAAAATCTAATTACTATAATCAATTCTGTTTTGTACTTCAACTAATACT
>DATGMV010000016.1:0-4675 GCA_035307185.1 Fermentimonas sp.
AAAAATGCTCAATTTCCGATTCAATTGAGTCTTAATACAAGTCTCTTACAGAATAATTGCTTGAATGGAAGTTTCTTAGCAGTTGATGATGATCCTCATTGGTGGGCTTATTTATATTTAAATCAATCAGCTGTTCTGGAAGAACCAAACTATTTAAATCAGTATCAAGACACTACTGATGGTAAGACCATTTCTTACTATTGGCTGATTCTTGCCGATAGTTCACAGCAATCATATATTTTATCCAATGATAATTTTGAGAAAAATCCAAATCTTAAAGTTTCCCCAAATCCTTTTAATGAAAAAATCACTATTTCTAGTGAATACCCAGTTTCGAATATTCAGTTGAGTAATCTTCAAGGAGAAGCTATTAAATTTGAAATAAATGGCGATACAATAGTTACGTTTAATACTTCGAATGGTTTATACCTTTTAACTTTTGAACTTCAAGGTAATATTTATACATATAAAATTTTAAAACAATGAGAAAATTCAACTATATGAAAAATATTTTGGCTAGTTTATTTATTTTGATTTCATTTATCAATTATAGTCAATATGAATGCGCAACAGCCGATTCTGTTGAGGCCGAACCAAGCACACTTTGATTTTATCTGAGATTGGACAACGCATTATGGTATTTATGAGATTGTGGAACAGAAGCTCCATTCTCAACTTCAAAAACTACGGGTGAAGCTGTACAAGGCGGTGGTTGTTGTTAGAGCGAAATAAAGTGTGTTCAATTCCCGGTCACCTTCAGGTCCTGTAGATCTTAATTTACTCCCCAAAAACCTGCACAAACCCTTCTTTGCTCACTTCACACTCAGTAATCTCACAATCCACTGTCTCTCTATTCAATACAAAAGAAATCGTGTAAAAATACGTTCCGTCTGTTACCAAGTCTCCATTTTTAGCTGTTCCATCCCACAGTTGGTGTGTTCCTTCAGCAATCTCACCTTCGTTTTCAAAAACCACATTTCCCCAGCGATTTAAGAGGCTTAATTTATAATACACAGGAAGGTTGACCTTAACATTAAAATAATCATTTGTGCCGTCATTGTTAGGGGTGAAAACATTGGGAAGTTCTACCACTAAACTATCAAAAACAATAACTGTTTTCCATGTGGTATCTGCACACAAAGCATCTATTTCCCAAGCAATCAATCCAATTTGATAAACTCCTGAAGTGTCAAAGAAAGTAGTTGGAGTTGTTCCGCTTGAAACACCGTTGATCAACCATTCAAAATCTGTTGCATTTTGTGATTGATTATTTATATCAACTTCTAAAGGAGCAGAACCGGTTGTTGGATTAACAGAGAAATCTGCAACTGTAGTGTTGTACTTCTCAATTTTCACTACCGTATCTTCACTTTTACAGCCTAAGGAATCTATGTAGTAAACACTATAATTTCCTGCTTCGAGATAAGAAAAAGTGTTTCCGATGGGTTGATCTAAAGTGTCGTTGTTTGGCGTTACCACATACCAACCATCCATATCTTCAGGCAAAGTAAGGGCTTTAATATACCCCGTTGAAGCCCCGCATTTGGTTTCACCTATATAACAATTTACTTTTTGCGGGTGACTTACAGTTATGTGAACTGGACGCACTACCGAACAGCTGTCATTGTTCCAAATTCTTACGGTGTAGCTCATAGAGTGGTCGCCAGTAAAAACAGGATTTGGACAGGTGGAGCAACTTAAGCCGGGGACACCACTTGAATTCGTAGTATCTTGACTAGCAGTCGAAGCCGACCATTCATAAGTTAACCCTCCAGTGACTTGCAATTGAACTTGTTCTCCGTAACAAACTGTGGTATCGGGAGTAACAGAAACTGAAAAGGTGTCACAGGGAGTGGTGTGTGCAAGGAAAAAACCATTATGAATACCGATCCTATTCGGATTATCTTGAGGATTATTTGTGTTTTTCAGTTGGAAATTAAATGAATTTACATTACTTGTTAGATATGATGATATGTCTGCCAATGCGTCGGAGCTATCCATATAAGCATTTGGTATATCATCATCTAAACCATATATAGAACTATTTTGGTAATAAAAATGACCTTTAGCACCACCATAATTCCAAGAGTTATTAACTAAATCACTTCCTCCAATTGTACCTAATAAAAAATTGTTAAGCTTTACTTGTGTATTTGGAGAAAGGAAGGCTGCGACTCTATCAGTGTATAAAGAAAAACTTACAGGATTACTTGTGTTTATTGGGTTTAAATCAGTTACATTATAAGTTTCAAAACCTATCATTTTTTGATCATTTATCAAAACTGTAGTTGCAATTTTTGAAAGCGAAGAGTTTTCATATTCTATATATAAGAAGGCTGTCCACCAACTTTCGTTGGCTAGAGGATTCGGCATATTTGGTGATGGAATTGTGATGTTATAAAAGTTTGTAATATTATTTTTTATAAAATAAGTAATATCTTTACTAAAAAGCCTCACTACATTTACAGAACTTGAGGGATGTTCAACACTCATAGTACAGTTGTCGATAGATGCATCAAATAAGAATGGAGTATTATTTATAATTATTGTATTAGGTGCAGGATTTTGTAAAGTATAGGTAAATAGAAATGCTTTTCGAATAATACTTCCAGGTTTGATATGTAATTGAATTGTTTCCGAACCGTTACCATGGCCAGTAGAAAAACCTTCTGCTGTTACTCCACCGTAAAAGATATCTTGGTGAAATATTTCTTGAGCCGAGACTTTAGAAGATAAGAATACACAAAGTATAAGTAGTAATTTAAGTTTCATTGACCAATATTTATAAGTAATAAACGATACTATTTTGGTTAAATTATAAAAATAATGTTAAAATAGTTTTGTCAAGTCGTTTTTTTTTTTAATAGATTCGTTTTGTATATAACTGATATATACACTAATATTAATCTAAAATACAAACTACTATGCGTATTAAAAAGAAATTAATTTCGATTTTAACTATTGCTACAGCTTTATCTACTGCTGCGCAAGTTCAGAATCCAGGGTGGAGTCTTCCTCCATCAAGTTATGCTTTTCCATTGAATAATTTGACTAACCTACCAACCTTCATTCCTTCTTTTTATGAAAGTGCCTCCAACATGCAACTTGATGCCAAGGGAGACGTTTTGTTTTACATTATTGATCAAGGAGTTTTTGATAAAGACGGGGATTATATTGGAGCTTTTGGAGATCTTGATGGTGATTTTGGACCGGTACGCACCTCTGAAATTGCCATAGTAACTGATCCAAATGATTGTCTACGTTACTATGTTATACTGTCAGGGCAACGCGTTCATAGATATAGTAATGGATCTGTTAAAGGTGTTGCATATAGCGAACCTTATGTGGGAGTGGTTAATTTCAATATGGCAAGACCAGGTAATCCATCTAAAACTGGAGCGATAGAGTCTTTTGACCCGATATTAGATTTGCCATCTTCGCCTAGTAACGTATATTGGGAAGGGAATGTGGGAGGCATATTTATGGCTGCGTCTAAATTGAGAGGGGATAACTCTCGTTTCGTCTTTTTATCTAATCCAGATGATGGGGGTATTTATCGTTATAAGATTGATAATACTGGTGTAGTTTACGACGGCTTAATTCCTTTTCCTTACGCATCTAGTATTGGTATCAACTGGGGAATGCAAGGAGAAATGGAGCTAGTTGAGTTGCCTTCAGGACGATATCGTATTGCAGTTCCATACGAGTACAATACAATGCACAATGGTAAATTAGTTTCATGTGCTGTTTATACTGCTGAACTTGATGGGTATGGAAATGTTTATTCTGGGAATCAAGAAACTTTATTTTTTTATAAAAGTGATAATAGTCAAAATGATCCTTTTACTCATGGTTTGGAATTTTCTCCTGACGGGAGTAAATTGTTTATTACCCACAATATTTCACAGTATCATCCGAGTCCATTTGAGTATTATGATTTTAGTAACCCTAATTTGAGTGATCCGAATGGAAACGGTATCTATTCAATTGATATTGGTAATTTATCGGGTGTTACTGATGCTGATTTTGAAAATTCTCAAATTGAATTAGCCTCGGATGGGAAAATGTATTTAGGAGCCCAAGGTAGATTAGCAAAGTTAAATGATGATCCAAATAATCCAAACCCAACTACACCTGCTTTTAATAATAATGCTATTTCTATTGCAGGTTTTACAACAACGAACCAAGGTGCGGAAACACCTATTAGATATTATAATCAATCCTTCACGCTTCCAGATCAAATAGACGGGATGGATTACGCCAGTTCTGCGCCAACTACTTATAATGAAGTGGTATATACGGCACTGTCAAGTGGTGTTTGGGAGCCTGGAGCAGGAAGCAATCCATGGGATATAGCTAATGATGTTTATATAAAAGAGAAATTAATTATTCCTGCAGGTAAAACAATTACCATAAAAAACTTGATCTTTCATTTTGCACCAGATGCAGTTGTAATTATAGAGCAAGGGGGTAAATTAGTAATTGATGGAGGAGTTTTAACTAATTCAAGATCTTGTAACAATGAACAGGATTACTGGCAAGGAATTCAAGTCTACGGTACGACGCACCAGCACCAATATCCTTCAAATCACCCAACTTATCAAGGAATGCTAATTTTAAAAAATGGAGGAACAATTGAGAATGCCCATAAAGCAGTAACAAATTGGCATCAAGA
>DATGMV010000017.1:0-5050 GCA_035307185.1 Fermentimonas sp.
AAGTGCCGAATCATTAATAAAATGCCAATTAATTTCAAATATGTTGATATTTTGTAACTTTGTTTGTCTAATTACTAATCTTAATATTATATTTTATATGGACCGACGTAATTTTCTGAAAAAAACTGCTGTAACAGTTACAGGTCTTGGCTTAAGCCCACTAATTGGGAATTCATACTCATCTATACTTGGTCAGAATGCACCAAGTGACAAAATTAAGTCATATGGCAAATATCTCAAGTCGTGTTGGTGAAGGACTTAAGTGGGATAACGAAACTGGTACTTTTGATAATATAGAGGCAAATAGATTGATAAAAGCTTATTATAGAGATCCCTGGAAACTTCCTGTGCTGTAAAATTTATTATATAAACCTTCTACAATTTTTTATAAAACAGGGAGAGGTAGAAAAACGGAAAAGGCAGAAAATTGGAAACTATCTTCTGCCTTTATGCTTTTACAATCACCAAGATCTATTCAAACATTATTGAATATCAAATAGTGATTTCAATAACTATACATCTTAAAATTTATGTACCCATGCTTCAAATGCTTTGAGCCAGTCGTTTAGGAACTGACGAGTATCAGGATTTGCAACTTCGCCTTCATCATTAAACAAAGTCATTGTATTGCCAATGTATGCTTCGGGTTGTTGCATCATATAAACATCAACAAAAACCATCGGTTGACGTAAAACGTGGTTTGCAGCTTCACCTCCAAGTGCACTAATTGAGCTACTTACTACTGCTCCGGGTTTTCCTCCCCAGTTGTTTTGTCCATATGGTCTTGAGCCAACATCAATTGCATTTTTTAAAACACCGGAAATAGATCTGTTGTATTCAGGTGTGAAAAACAGATATCCATCTGCTTCTTTAATTTTCTTACGGAATTCAACCCATTCTGCCGGTGGGTTACCATTGTCAAGGTCTTCGTTGTAATGTGCAAGTTGACCAATCTCAACAATTTCCAAGTCAAGTGTGTCGGGTTGCATTTTTATTGCATCAAGTGCAAGTTTTCTATTAAAAGAACCTTCACGTAAACTACCCACTATAACTGCAATCTTTTTCTTACTCATGTTGTATAATTCTATAAATGTTAATATTGTGTTGTTTTACTTAATGATATAAATCTTCCAAAACCTCTGAATTTTAATGGAATAGTATATCGTTATGTCCTGTATAAACGCTTCAGTGTCGCTTTTTGTTTATAATAAAAACTTATGAGCTATTTATTATTCAGACCCTAACAGTTTATTATTTTTAAACCGTGTATATATGTTCTGTTTATACTTCTGTTACTCCGATAATTATGTGATCGGACTTTGTCCCTATCATGTTTGTACCTTCTTCGGTACCTCCTCAATAAAATATGAGGTGGATATGAGGATGAACTGAAGATGCAATAATGTTGCTTCGGGCTTGGTAGAGTCTATTTAGAAATGGGGTTACTTAAAATGTAAATATAAAGCAAGACAGTGAATATGAAGTCAGGCTGATTTCAGTAAGTAATAGGGTATGAAAGTAGAAAGTAATTATAATTAGTTACTTTAATCCGTTTTTAACGAATTTGCTTAAAGAATAACTGCATCAAATCTGAGCAATCATTAGCCATTACACCTGAGGTAACTTCTGTCTTTGGGTGTAACAGGTATGGCGAAATTAGTGAGTATCCTCTCTTGGGGTCGGAAGCACCATAAACCAATCGAGAGAGTTGTGCCCATCGAAGTGCTCCTGCACACATTGGGCAGGGTTCAACGGTTACGTATAGAGTGCAATCGGTTAAATATTTTCCACCCAATACATTTGCTGCAGCGGTTATTGCCTGCATCTCGGCATGTGCCGTAACATCATTCAGTACCTCAGTGAGGTTATGGGCACGTGCAATAACTTTTTGATTTGCAACAATAACTACACCCACAGGAACTTCTCCTCTGTCGAAAGCCAAATGAGCTTCTTGAAGCGCAAGTTTCATAAAGTAGTTATCGTCTAACATCTCAGTTTGTTTTTAATTTTAAAATTATCTTCTCATCTCGTTTTCCTCAAAAAGAGTAGGGTAGTCCTGATCGAGGTTTTTGAGCATGTGGTTTATAATTGTTTCACGGTACCAACGGGAACGGTTTGTGATCTTGTATTTCTTAAGGTAAAATTGAATAAAATCATACTCTTCATCATTTAGAGTAAATACAACTTTTTTTGTACGAGGTTTAGGCCGCCCATTCAATTTATAAATTTTTGCTCCCATTAAATATTTATTGAGTAAACTGATACACAATCAGCATTTGTAGGTACAAAAAAACAAAATATTTCGACCAAAAGGAAGTATTTATAGGGTAAATTTGTATTTTTACCATGTATATGGGACTTTTAGCAAATTTAAAGTCCCTTTTTCAGATAAAGTAATGGCCGAGCATAATTTATTGGGAGAAAAAGGTGAAGATTTAGCAGTTGATTTTTTAAAAGGGAAAGGTCACCAAATTATTGAAAGAAACTGGAGGTTTAGCGGATACGAAATTGATATTATTACAGAAGTTGATGAATTTATTGTTTTTGTTGAAGTTAAAACACGCTCTTCTTCAGAATGGGGAAATCCGGAAGACGCTATTGGAAAACAAAGGATGCGTCGGATGATAAACGGTGCCAGTAACTATTTAAAGTTAAATTGCATCGACAAGCCGGCACGCTTTGATGTTGTTTCAATTGTGATGTACAACAAAGAAAAGGAAATTGAGTATTTTGAAGATGCTTTTCTTGCCTTTTTATGATAATAATCAAAGATCTTATTTTCTATGTTTGAGAAAAATACTTTGTCATATGAATATTGAGGAACTTTTTGATTATTGTATGTCTATTAAGGGAGCAGAAGCAACAACTCCTTTTGATGAGTCGACTATTGTTATGAAGGTCATGGACAAAATGTTTGCCCTAATTCCCACCGAAAAAGAGGAGTTTACTATTACGCTTAAGTGCGATCCGGAAAAAGCAATAGCATTACGTGAAAAATACAACTGTGTAGAAAGTGCTTTTCATATGAATAAGACTTATTGGAATACTATTGTAATTGATGGTGATATGCCAGATAATGAAATAAAAGGCTGGATTAGGCATTCAGTTGAAGAAGTGATAAGAAAATTACCCAAACTTAAACAAGCAGAGTATTATGGAACTGTTAAGTAAAGATAGGCTAATTGTGAAGTTGAAAGAAGTAGACTCAACCAATAGTTATTTGAAAAAAATACTGTATGAGCAACACCCTGAAGAGGGCTCGATGGTTATATCTGAATTTCAAACATCCGGGCGTGGACAAATGGGAAATAGCTGGTCATCAGAAAGTGGTAAAAATCTGATATTAAGTCTACTTGTTTATCCAGATCAACTACCAGCTAACGAACAGTTTATTATATCTCGTATTGCTTCTCTTGCAGTAAAAAACTGCATGGATCAGTTTGTAGATGATATACGTATAAAATGGCCTAATGATATTTTTTGGAAGGATAAAAAGATTGCAGGTATGCTTATTGAAAATGACGTACAAGGCAAGTTTATTAGAAATTCAATTATTGGAATTGGGATAAATATAAATCAAGAAAGTTTCCCTGAAGATTTACCTAACCCTATTTCGTTGAAACAAATTACAGGAACGGATCACGATATAGAGCATATTATCGAAATATTTGTAAGAGAGTTTTTCTTGTTATACCGAGAATTTCAGGATGGAAAAACAACTCAGATAGAGGATGAGTATATGCTTGACCTTTATAGAGTGAACGACTATTATTGGTTTAAGGATAAAAATGGTAGCTTTAAAGCAATGATCAAAGAGGTTTTACCAACTGGATACTTAGTGCTTAAGACTATGGATGGTGATGAGATAAGACAATATGCTTTTAAAGAGGTCTCTTTTGTGGATTCAGAATAATAAAAAACAACAATATATTAACATGCAGTATAGAAGAATTTTACTAAAGCTAAGTGGAGAGTCGTTAATGGGTGGCAACGAATATGGTATAGATGAAAAAAGACTTACCGACTACGCTGAGCAAATTCACGAGGTGTCGCAGATGGGCATTCAGATTGGAATTGTAATAGGTGGTGGAAATATTTTTCGCGGTTTGAGTGGAACCTCAAAAGGTTTCGATAGGGTTAAAGGTGACCAGATGGGTATGCTTGCAACTGTTATAAATAGTTTAGCATTGAGTTCTGCATTAACAACTATTGGACAAAGGAATAGGGTTTATACTGCTATTCGAATGGAGCCTGTAGGAGAATTGTATTCTAAATGGAAAGCTATAGAGTCTATGGAGAAAGGTGAGGTTGCAATACTTTCTGGAGGTACAGGTAACCCCTTTTTCACTACCGATACTGCTTCTGCACTAAGAGGTATTGAAATTGAAGCCGATGCAATGTTTAAAGGTACGCGGGTTGATGGTATATATACTGCCGATCCGGAGAAAGATCCTAATGCTACTAAGTTTCAGACTATAACTTTTGATGAAGTTTATGAAAGAGGATTGAAAGTGATGGATCTAACTGCAACTACGATGTGTAAGGAAAACAATCTACCTATCGTAGTTTTTAACATGGACATGATTGGTAACCTCAAGAAAGTAATTAAAGGCGAAAACATAGGTACCTTAGTACATGTTTGATTGTGGATAGTTAGTTTTTTTCACTATTTTTGTTTTAATAATTAATATATAGCAGTAATTTAATCATAACAGGATATATATGGATACTACATCAATTATGCAGGATGCAGAAGAGCAGATGAAAATGACTATCGAATTCTTACAAGAAACTTTCTCAAGGATTCGTGCAGGTAGGGCAAATACACATATTCTTGATGGAATACGTGTTGATTATTATGGTAGTGTAGTTCCTCTTTCTAATGTGGCTACAGTAACTACTCCCGATGCAAAAACAATAATGATTCAACCTTGGGAAAAACAAATGCTTAAAGTTGTTGAAAAAGCTATTATGGATTCAGATGTTGGAATTACTCCGGAGAATAACGGCGAAGTCATCAGACTTGGTATTCCCCCACTTACAGAAGAAC
>DATGMV010000018.1:0-7378 GCA_035307185.1 Fermentimonas sp.
CAGCAATAGACAAGCAGTTAAAGCCTACAATAACAAGCTGCATATCTTTCAGGACTCTAAATTTGATACCCGCGAACTGGAATTTACTGTTAGATATAAATTCAATACCAACGGCAACAGATATAAAGGTACGGGAGCCGGCGAGAGCGAGTTTAACAGATTGTAATACAGATATCTAATTGTTCATATATTTAAAAAAAGAAGGGCAACTGCTTAATTGTAGTTGCCCTTTCTGATTTTATGAATAACAAATATTGTTAAAAACAAGCCTTCTATTAATCATTTGTTTAAATCATTTGTTTTACTCATATGATTAAATTACATTTGCATTTTACAATATAGAATATTAATAAAGTAACAATGGACAAGATTAATACAGAACAAAAAATTATCAGAGCAGCAGATAAACTTTTTACCCAAAAAGGGTATGCAGCTACAAAAACCAGAGAAATTGCCGAAGAAGCAGAAACCAATCTTGCATTGCTTAATTATTACTTTGGTAGTAAAGAAAAACTATATAAAAAAGTAGTACAAGAGAAGTTCAAAATGCTACTGGGTGCTATAGCTCCGGTTTTATGGGATGAAAGGATCTCCATTGAAGACAAAGTCGAATCAATCACGGAGAATTACACCAAGCTGTTTCTTGAGAATGAAGAACTCCCTATTTTTATACTTAATGAACTGACTGTTAACAAGGAGCTCTTCAAGGATATTACAGAAAATGCTCGACTAATTGCTCAACCTGTTATCGATAAACAGTTAATGGAGAGAAACATTAAAATAACTGCCACCGACTTAATAATTAATACTTTAAGCCTCACCATGTTTCCGTTCGTAGCAAAACCGTTAATTGTATCTTCGGGATTGGTAAATGAAGAAGAATTTGCTGGTTTTGTGTCAGAACGGAAAGAGAAAATTTTGGAATGGATAATAAAAACTATCAAATAATAGTATACAATTATGCAACTTAAAACACTATTGTTATGTATTATTTTGTTCTCTGCTAGCACTCTTTATGCTTATGGTCAGATTATAACAATTGATGAATGTCAAGATAAAGCGGTTGCTAACTATCCCGCTATCGTAAGGTATGATATTATTGAGAAAACAAAAGAATTTAACATTGCTAATGCTAGTAAAGCTTATTTACCACAGGGCACGCTGAGTGCACAGGGCACTTGGCAGTCAGATGTAACAAGTATTCAACTGGATATGCCGGGATTGCAGATTCCTACTATCGACCAGGATCAGTACAGATTCGTGGCTGAGTTAAACCAACTGATTTGGGATGGTGGAAGAGTTTCGGCACAAAAGAATAGCTTGGAAGCGAATGCAGAGTTAGAGAAAAGAAAGCTTAACAATGAAATTTATACTTTGAGAGCGCGTGTAAATAATCTCTATTTTGGCATTTTGCTTATGAGAGAACAGCTAAATCAACTAGGTATTCTCGAAGATGAACTTCAGCGCAATTACGATAATGTACAAATTTATGTTCAAAATGGCTTGGCAAATGAAACCGACCTAAACGTGGTAAGGGTCGAACAACTCAAAGCGAGTCAGCAGCGAGTTAGTATTGAATCGAATTTGGAAGCATACATACAAATGTTGTCGGTGCTTATTGGTGAACAACTTGATAGTGATATTATATTTGTTAAACCAGATCCGGAAAGCACTTTAATCTTACCGGTAATCAACCGACCTGAAATGCTGATGTTTGAAGCACAAGATAATGCTATTGAATCACAAAAGTCGCTACTTAATGCTAGAGTAATGCCAACTATAGGAGCTTTTGCACAGGGTGGTTATGGTAAACCGGGATTAAATATGTTTAACAATGAATTTACACCCTATTTTTTAGGTGGTGTACGCCTGTCCTGGAATTTCAGCAACCTATATACTTTAAAGAACGACAGAAGAAAAATTGATTTACAAAAGTCGGCAATTAACTCACAGAGAGAAACATTTCTTCAAAATCTGAACATAGTAATCCCTCAGCAACAGATTGAGATAGAGAAATTCAGGAAAACTATGCAACACGACGAAGAAATTATAAGTCTACAGACTCAGATTCGCAAAACAGCAGAAGTAAAGGTTGAGAATGGTACTATGACTGTCTCCGACCTGATTAAGGAGATAAACGCAGAAGAATTTGCAAAGCAGGCTAAAGTACTACACGAAATTCAATTTCTGATGTCGGTTTATTCACTTAAATATACTACAAATCAAAACTGATTTAACTGTAACACAAAAACAAAAAACAGATATCTAATTTATAGAAAACAAAGTAATTTAACATAACATCAAATTATGAAACTATTTCGATTTTTAATTACCATATCTATCCTTATTCTACTAAATTCCTGCAACAAAGGAGTAGGAGATTACGATGCTACAGGATCGTTCGAAGCAACAGAAGTAATTGTCTCCTCACAGGCAAACGGTCGTATATTAGAGTTCAACATGAACGAAGGAGATCTGCTGCAGAAGGAACAGATAGTAGGATTCATTGACAGCACTCAGCTATACCTTCAGAAAATGAGCCTTCTATCAAATGCAAAAGGTGTAATAGCTCAACAGCCTGATATAAATGCGCAGACAGCAGCTTTAAGGGATCAGATAAACACATTAAATAGAGAAAAAGCAAGAGTGGAAAGATTAGTTGCTGCCAATGGAGCCAATCAAAAACAGCTGGATGATATTCAATCTCAGTTAGAAGTTGTAGAAAGTCAACTCTCAGCACAAACATCCACACTGCAAAAGAGCAGTGCCCATATTTCAGCACAAAGTTCAACATTGGAAATACAGGTTGCACAACTCGATAATCAGCTTGAGAAAACACGCATAATTAGCCCCATTTCAGGCACCGTATTAAACAGGTATGCTGAGGTAGGAGAACTCGCTACTATGGGTACCCCACTCTTTAAGATTGCTGATACAAGTGTGATGTATTTAAGAGCTTATGTCACTAACGACCAGCTTGCCCGCATAAAGTTAAATGATATGGCGACGGTAAGTGTTGACGATGGCGACGGAGGTATGAAATCATATACCGGAACAATTAGCTGGATATCTGATAAGTCAGAATTTACTCCTAAAACAATACAAACCAAAAACGAACGTGCAAACTTAGTTTATGCACTCAAAATAGCTGTACCAAATGATGGCTTCCTTAAGATTGGCATGTATGGGGAGGTGAAATTTTAATAAGATGATAGAGGTAAAAGATTTATATAAGAGCTACGGAAAGAGCGGCAAATTAAATGCCCTAAACGGAATCTCTTTCACGGTAAACGATGGAGAGATATTTGGAGTTATTGGTCCTGATGGAGCAGGAAAATCATCTCTTTTTAGAATTCTCACATCACTTATCTTGCCAGATAGCGGTTCGGCTACAATGAACGGTTATGATGTAGTGAAAGATTACCGTAAAATCAGACAAATTATTGGCTATATGCCGGGCAAATTCTCTCTCTATCAAGATCTAAGCGTAGAAGAAAATCTTAAGTTCTTTGCAACACTTTTCGATACAACAATTGAAGAGAACTATCATCTCATTAAAGATATCTACCAGCAAATCGAACCTTTTAAGAACCGCCGAGCTGGTGCGCTATCTGGCGGTATGAAGCAAAAACTGGCGTTATGCTGTGCACTGATTCATAAACCCGAAATTCTTATACTTGATGAACCAACAACTGGTGTAGATCCGGTATCTAGAAAAGAGTTTTGGGATATGCTTGCACGATTAAAAGAACAGGGGATAATTATATTAGTTTCAACAGCTTATATGGATGAAGCAAGCAGATGTGACAGGATTGCTCTCATAGGTGAAGGCAAATTCATAGCATCCAACACTCCACAAAGAATTATTGATGATTACACCGAAATTTTGTGGGCAGTAGAAGGAAGTCGAATGTCGGCTATTCTGCACGAATTAAGGAAACACAAAAAAATTAAAAGCAGCTTCGCATTTGGTGACAAAATTCATGTCACAGTTGATGAAGGTTTACAGACAGAGGAGTTAAAGCAATTTCTCTTTATCAAAGATTTCAGAGATGTAACTATAGCTTCTATAGATCCTAGTGTTGAAGATTGTTTTATGGCATTGACAAGTAAATAGAATGAGCAAAAAAGTTATTGAGGTATCTAACCTAACCAAAAAATTCGGCAATTTCACTGCTGTCGACCATATCACTTTTGATGTGGAGGAGGGAGAGATTTTTGGATTTCTTGGTGCAAACGGAGCAGGAAAAACAACAGCAATGCAGATGTTGTGCGGTATAAGTATGCCTACTGCAGGTGAAGGATCAGTTGCAGGTTATGATATCATTAAAGAGAATGAGTTGATAAAGCGAAATATCGGTTATATGAGCCAGAAATTCTCTCTATACGAAGATCTGAAAGTATGGGAAAATATACGTCTGTTTGGTGGTATTTATGGTCTCACTAATAAGGAGATTGCAGATAAGACAAATCTGCTTCTTAAGCAGCTTAATTTTGAACAAGAGCGAAATACTCTGGTGAAGTATCTACCCTTGGGATGGAAACAGAAACTGGCTTTTTCAGTTGCTATTTTTCACGAACCACAGATTGTATTTCTCGATGAACCAACAGGTGGGGTAGATCCAGCTATGCGAAGACAGTTTTGGGAGATGATATATGATGCTGCCGACCGTGGAATTACTGTTTTTGTAACTACCCACTACATGGATGAAGCTGAATATTGCAACCGGGTGTCAATAATGGTTGATGGTAGAATCGATGCGCTTGATTCACCTGCAGAGTTACGTAGACAATTTAACGCAGAAACAATGGATGAAGTATTCAGACAACTTGCACGTAAAGCAGAAAGAGAGTAAAAATGAAACAGTTTTTTGCATTTGTAAATAAAGAGTTCCGTCATATCATTCGTGATAACAGAACGTTGCTCATAATAATTGGTATGCCAATAGTTGAAGTCCTACTTTTTGGTTTTGCCATCAACATGGAGGTTCAGAACATTAAAGTGGCTTTTTATGACCCTGCACCAGATGCATTCACAGCAGATATAGTTGAGAGAATCAACCAAAATTATTATTTTAATAATCTTGGTTACATGCAGTCGATGGATGATATGGAAGAGGCTATGCGAAAAGGTAAGCTAGATTTGGCTGTTGTCTTTCAGCAAAACTTCCAGGAAGATTTAGTTCATTCAGGAACTGCATCGGTTCAATTACTTGCTAATAGCTCCGATCCTAACCGCGGATCAATCTCAGTAACATACGCCACCGCAATAATTGCAGGTTATCAGCAAGAGAAAACCGAACTCATGCAGATTCCCTTTCAGATACAGACAGATAACAGAATGATTTATAACCCTCAAATGAAATCATCTTATATGTTTGTACCGGGTATAATGGGACTGGTGCTCATGATTATATGCACCATAATGACCTCTGTTTCTATAGTTAGAGAAAAAGAGAGGGGAACAATGGAGGTTTTGCTTGCATCTCCTCTTAAACAGGGTACAATGATTTTTGCCAAAACTATTCCTTATATGGTGATATCGTTTATTGACTTTATCATTATCCTGCTGCTAAGTTATTTTGTACTGGGAGTTCCTGTCAATGGTAGTCTTATACTACTTTTTTTGGTTGCACTTATATATATTTCTCTTACACTGACATATGGATTAACAGTTTCTACTCTGGTAGATAAACAGGTTAACGCGGTCATTTTCTCTGCTATTACAGCTATGATACCGGTACTCATGCTTTCAGGTATGATTTTTCCTATAAGTAATATGCCAAAAGTTCTGCAGGCAATCTCGGCAATTGTGCCTGCACGATGGTTTATAGATGCAGTACGTAAAGTAATGATTCAGGGTCAAGGGCTTTTTATTATCTGGAAAGAAGTGCTTATAATGATTGGAATGACTATTTTCCTTCTGGGAGTTACAATTGCAAAAACAAAAAAGAGATTAGAATAAATCATATGAAACGAGCATGATAATCATTATCTCTCAAGAGTGTGATTAAAGCGAGTTCCAAATGATACCTTTAAAATATATTGTTTTAATCATATGAAAACATTAAAATTTCTAATAGAAAAAGAGTTTAAACAGTTGTTCAGGAATACATTGATTCCAAGACTAATCGTTATGTTTCCTATTATGGTGTTGCTTGTTTTTCCATGGGCTGTCAGTTTCGAAATTAAAAACATCAAAATAGATGTAGTAGATCATGGTAAAAGCAGCTATTCAAAAAGATTTACAAATAAAGTAGCTTCATCGAAGTATTTTATACTTAACGATACACCACTTGACTATCAAACAGCAATGCTGAATATGGAAAATGGCGAAACCGATATGATAATAGAGATACCGGTGTCGTTTGACAAAGATATTGTTAAAAGCCAAACCTCATCTATAGGTGTTGCAGTAAACTCCGTAAACGGCACACAGGGACTGCTAGGCAGCAATTATATCATGCAAATTGCGAACGAATTCTCCACGGAATTGCGAGGTGAACTAATAAATACATTACCCCCCAAATCAAAGGCATCAATAATGAATATGCCTAAAATTGATATTGTTCCACAATATAAATACAACCCTGAGCTCGATTATAAAAACTTCATGATACCGGGTTTTATGGTATTGCTACTCACAATCTTGTGTGGCATTTTACCGGCTCTTAATATCGTAATGGAGAAAGAGAATGGCACCATCAACCAAATTAATGTTACTCCTGTAAGTAAGATTAATTTTATACTTGCAAAATTAATTCCTTACTGGGTAGTTGGAATTGTTGTTATGATTATATCAATTACTTTGGGTTATGTGATTTATGATCTCTGGCCTGCAGGAAGTGTAATAGCAGTGCTTATCTCTGCCATAGTCTTTATTCTTTCAGTTTCGGGTTTAGGGATCATAATCTCCAACTATTCTGAAACAATGCAACAAGCCAGTTTTTTGGTAATGTTTTTTATACTGATTCTAGTTCTACTTGGCGGAATGTTTACACCTGTCTCAAGTATGCCTACCTGGGCACAAACTATTGCAGCAATCAATCCATTTAACTACCTGACAAAAACTTTTCGAATGCTTTACCTAAACGGTAGTACATTATCTGAAGTGTCAATAAATTTATTTGCACTTGGTATAATTGCCGTAGTGCTCAACGGGTGGGCTGTATATAGTTACAAAAAAAGATGATAATTACTAGCCAGGTGGTTTAATTATATTAAATAAATCACTAAAAAAAATTCATCTTAAAGCTCACTCAAACGTTCACCCCACTTCTCAATTATTCTTTTGCAAACCATCTCTGCGCTAATCACTGCCATCGGAAGTCCCGCCCCCGGAGTGGTTGATGCACCAACATAGTAAAGGTTTTTAAAT
>DATGMV010000019.1:0-18100 GCA_035307185.1 Fermentimonas sp.
GTTGCCATTTGAGGACGATGATCGGGGTTAATAATTGCAGCAACAATATTACCACCAAAGGCCGGACGAATTTGATAAAGCAAGTCTTTGTAAACCTGCCCGGTTTTCTTTATTTCATGATCGCCAATTTCAAGAGAAGTACAATCGGCTGTTAGTCCGCTACCCAACGAAGAAGATACACGAGGACCTAAATCTCTACCTATAATTGTTGCACCTAATAGTGCTATTTGAGGTTTCTCTTTCTTAAATAGTTCCACCAGAATTGATGTGTGCGGAAGGGTTGAATAAGGCGACAAACGATCATCCTTAAATAAATGCAGTTTGTTTACTCCGTAGGGTAATACTTGCTTGTCCACACCCTCGGTATGATCACAAGCAGCGATAGCTTCGAGCTGACATCCAAGCTGATTTGCCAATGAGCGACCTTTGGTTAATAGTTCCAAACTCACTTCGGCTACTTTGCCATCTTCTATTTCTAAATATACAAATAAGTTATTCATCTTTTAAAATCTGTTGTATAGTAAAATAATTTTTAACCGATAGTGTGATTTTCTATCAGTTCTTTCATCAGAGCATCAATCTCAACATCATTATCTGAGATATGCTTACTCTCTTTTGTTTGGAAAACTACATTCTCAGTTCTTTTAACTTTAGTAGGTGACCCTGAGAGTCCGCATTCCACGGGATCTGCGTCAACATCTGCTACTCCCCACTCAATAAGGTTTAGGTATGGTCTGCTGCTGTAGATATCTATATAGTCTAAGTTTTCTACCTGACGCTCGGTTATAGTTTTTGCATGTTTGTATTTCAGCAATAACTTAGCATTACGAGGTCGGCACGAACGTGCAGTTCCATTTACAGTAACTACAGCCGGAAGGGGTGCTTCAACTACTTCTACTCCATTTTCGAGTCTACGCTTTACTCTGATTTTATCTTTACCAATTACGTTGATTTCTTCGGCATAGGTAATTTGAGGTATACCAAGTTTCTCTGCAACTTGTGGACCCACCTGTGCCGTATCGCCATCAATTGCCTGACGACCTGAGATGATTAAGTCAAACTTCCCGATTTTCCTAATTGCCATAGAGAGAGCATATGAAGTTGCCAGTGTATCTGCCCCTGCAAATGCTCTGTCGGTTAATAGAACACCGTCGTCTGCACCGCGAAACATCCCTTCTCGTAATATTTCTGCTGCACGCCCCGGTCCCATAGTTAGCATTGTTATTTTTGAACCTGGAAATTGATCTTTTATACCAAGTGCTTGTTCAAGTGCATTTAGATCTTCGGGGTTAAAAATTGCGGGCAAAGCTGCCCTGTTTACAGTTCCATCGGCTTTCATCGCATTTTTTCCAACGTTGCGGGTGTCGGGTACTTGCTTAGCCAATACAATAATGTTAAGTGCCATGTCTTAGTTTGTTTCAGTTGAATATTATTTAAGTAAAGCACAAATATATCAAAAAACAATAAAACAAATGCCTGAAACGAAAACATTTAATGAACTATATATGTTAATTAAATGTGGAGATAATTATCACAAGCAAAATAAAATCTACTTATATTTAGTGAAAATCATTTTTCGGATGCTATCTTTGTTTAGTAAAAAGACAAATTTCTATGAATAAATCATTGACTATTCTTTTAAGTTTAACTGTCATATTAGTCCTGAACAGTTGCTCCGGAATTAAATATCTGACTGTAGAAACACGCGAACCGGCACAAATTACTTTGCCTCATAATGTATTAAGAGTAACTGTGGTTAATAATGTTGTACAACAGCCTAACAATGTTGGACATAATTTAGTAGAGATTGGTAAATCTGACAGTAAGAGAGTTGAAGCATCGGCCGATAGTGTTGCAATTTACTACACAGAAGCATTAGCTCAGTTTTTAAATGAGGAGGATTATTTCCAAATAGTTGATTACTATAATGAACCTGTAAGAGATGATTCTGATTTCTTTCAAGAGCAGCTTTTAGCACCCGAAATAATGAATGAAATTAGAAGAGAAACAGGTGCACAAGCAATTATTTCGCTCGACAGATTGATTCTCGAGACAGATATAAGAGAGCATTTCAGACAACAGGGTTATTCATATTGTGATTTGACCGGGAGAATAAATTCAACTATAAGGGTTTATTTACCAACGATGGAAGGAAAAATACCACGCGTACAATATATAGATAGTCTTACCTGGGTTGGTTTTGATATTCAAGATGGAGTTGCATACGCACAGGAGATGATTCCTTCACGAGAAGAAGCTATGAAATTGTTGGCAGTTAGAGCAGCCGAAAAGATGTCATACGTTTTTGCACCTCATTGGGAAAGACAAGACAGATGGTATTACACCTCTTCAAGCAAACTAATGCGTGAAGGAGAAGCTTTTGCTAAAAAACCCGATTGGCAAAATGCAATTGAAAGATGGGAGCTGTACTACAACTCTGTTTCCGACAGAAATAAAACAAGCAAAGCAAAAGCTGCAAATAACATAGCACTTGCTTACGAAATGCTTGACGAGATGGATGAAGCTCTTAAATGGGCAACAGAGGCAAATAAACTTTTTATCGACTCTACTGCCCCAAATTCACTTGAAAGAAGAAGATCATTATTATATAAGAATGAGATTGAGAGAAGACAAAATAGTTTAAATAGTATAAATATGGATAATTATTAAGGTGAATAGAAAAAAACTGTAAAATACTTTATTCTGTTAAGAAAATTATATTATCTTTGTAAGCGAATCTTCAACAGTAAAATACACTCATATACTACTGTTAATTATTTACAAAATCAATCAAATTCGATTATATCCCCTTGACATAGTTAGATTATTATGGAATAAATACCTCCATAACTTGAACAGGATATAATTAATATATATCATATTTAAATAACCATAACGAATTTCAAAATATCTACATGGCTTATAACATAATTGAGCTTAATGAAAAGCTTACTACTGAGTTACGAGTGCTTGCGAAAGAAATGGGAATAAGACGTCCCGATGCATATAAAAAAGAGGAGCTTATATATAAAATCCTCGATGAACAAGCAGTTGCTGAGACAAAAAAACTTAGCTCCGACAGTGGAGCAAGACAAAATCGAAAAGCTGTAACAAATAAGGACAACAAATCTGCAAATAAGAAAGCAGCTCCTAAAACTGCTGCAAAGAAGTCTGAACCCAAAGCAGATACAAAGATTGTTTCACAGCCTGAGAAGAAGGCTAATGAAGTGAAAACTCAAGAAACAAAAGCTCATGTTGCTGAAAAAAAGGAAAATAAGCCTCAAGACAAAAAAACAGTTGAGGTAAAAAAAGAGACTCCGGCTCCCAAAATTATTGAGAATAAAGAGAAGCAGGAAAACAAAGAGAAGCTGAATAGACCGGACAACAATAAGGATAATAAGGCTGAAGATACAGCTACTCATAAATCTTCAGGTAAACCAATTCAACTGGTTTTCAGATCTTCTAAGCATAGGAAGGACAATAAAAGTAGTGAAGTTGCACCGGTTACACTTCCACCTGTTTCGGCAGAGGACAAACAAGAAGTGTCGGTTGATAATACCAAGGTAGGAACTCCTCCTCAAACAGAAAAGGTTTCTATTCTTGATTTAGTTACACCATCTCCTTTACAAAACAAGCAACCACAGCAACAAAAAGGTCAAGCTCCAAATCAACCTCAGAAACAAAAAGAGAAAGAGAAAGAGAAAGAACCCGCATATGAGTTTGACGGAATATTAAGTGCATCGGGCGTTTTAGAGATTGTAGCCGATGGTTATGGATTCTTACGTTCGTCAGATTACAACTATATGCCTTCTCCGGATGATATATATGTATCTCATTCGCAAATACGATTGTTTGGATTAAACACAGGTGATGTTGTGGAAGGTCCGATTAGGCCTCCAAAAGAAGGAGAAAAATTTTTCCCACTGGTTAAAGTAGATCGTCTGAACGGTCGTACTCCAGACTCAGTTAGAGATCGTGTTCCTTTTGATCACTTGAAGCCATTATTCCCAGATGAAAAGTTTCAACTAACGAAAGGAAACAACGATAATTTATCTTGCAGAGTTGTTGATATGTTTACTCCGATTGGTAAAGGACAACGCGGACTTATAGTTGCTCAACCTAAAACAGGTAAGACTGTTTTACTAAAAGATATTGCAAACGCAATTGCCGATAATCATCCCGAAGTATATATGATTATACTATTGATTGATGAGAGACCTGAAGAGGTGACAGATATGGAACGCAGTGTTAATGCTGAAGTTATTGCTTCTACATTTGACGAGCCCGCTGATCATCATGTTAAGATTGCAGAAATAGTATTAAATAAAGCACGTAGATTAGTGGAGTGTGGTCATGATGTAGTAATTCTTCTTGATTCAATTACACGTTTGGCTCGTGCATATAACACAGTGCAACCTGCTTCGGGTAAAGTATTGTCGGGAGGTGTAGATGCTAATGCACTCCATAAACCAAAACGTTTCTTTGGTGCCGCACGTAATATAGAAAATGGTGGTTCTCTAACAATTATTGCTACTGCACTAACTGATACAGGTTCAAAAATGGACGATGTAATTTTTGAAGAGTTTAAAGGTACCGGTAATATGGAACTTCAACTCGACAGAAAACTTTCTAATAAGCGTATATTTCCATCTGTTGATATTATTGCCTCAAGTACAAGACGAGATGATCTATTGCTTTCAGGAGAGACCCTAAACAGAATGTGGGTTTTGCGTAACTTCCTTAGCGATATGAATTCGGTAGAAGCTATGGAGTTTTTACTTCAACGATTGAGAAGAACTAAGAATAATGAGGAGTTTTTAATCTCAATGAATGATTAAAACTTAAATGAGTATATAAATAAATTAACGCGACAGACACTAAGTTTGCCGCGTTAATATTTTCACTCTAATCCTGTTCAAAAAAATATCTTTTTTAATTATCTGACAACCAAATATCATCAGGGTAAATAACATCCTCTAAGTATAAAGCATGCCCAGGTGCAGAGTCACCTGCCATTTGGCGGTTCTTAGATTGAATTATGCGGTGCATGCCTCGTTCATCTAATCTTCCCCTACCCCCTTCGAGTAATGTTCCTACTATAGCTCTCACCATATTGCGTAAAAACCTGTCGGCAACTATTGTAAATACAAACATATCGCCTTCTCTTACCCATTCAGCACTAACAATATTGCAAATATTTGTTTTGACATCAGTGTTAGATTTACTGAAACTACCGAAGTCATCATAATCTTTAATAATTTCACAAAGTGCATTCATCCGATCAATATCAGGAGTAAAATACACCCTGTGAGTGAGTTCATGCATAAAAGGATCTTTTAATGTAGTAACATAATACTTATATTTGCGCAAAACGGCACTAAATCTGGCATGTGCATCAGGTTTTACTTTTTGAATATTATGTATTGAAATATCTTTTGGTAGAAAATTATTTAGCTTATGTATGAGATCACTGTGAGAAAAAGCTTCTCCTTCCCAGTCGAAATGTGCAAACATCTTGTGTGCATGTACTCCAGCATCAGTTCTTCCTGCCCCAACGACTTCAATTTCGCTTCTAAGAATGGTTGAAAGTGCTTCTTGCAGCATTTGTTGCACGCTCATGCCGTTTGGCTGTATTTGCCATCCCACATAATTCTTACCATTAAAAGACAGTGCTATAAAGAAACGGGGCATTGATGTAATTTTGTAAAGGGGGAAACTTTAACCGTTAAGATCTTTTAGTCGGAGTTTAGTGAGTACCTGCTTAGTATTGAGGGGGAAATCACCGTCCATCATCCAGGAATAATAGCTTGGTTCATTTTTTAACACTTCCGTAACCGATTTGCCTCTGTGTTTCCCAAAATTAAAAACCTCTACTCCCTTATCGTTATATATAATACGACCGGCGAGATCTACGTTATTATTGAAACTTGAATATTCTCTGGAAAGGAAGTTTACATCATTTTCAAGATCGTTGTATTTATCTAATTGAGACTTTAAAACTTCATATGTTGCAATTACATCTGCTTCTGCAGAGTGTGCATTTTCGAGTTGCTTATCACAATAGAATGCATAAGCAGCTTCAAGTGTACGTTGTTCTTTTTTATGGAATATTATTTGAACATCAACAAATTTTCTTTTGCTTGTGTCAAAATCAACTCCTGCGCGAAGGAATTCTTCAGTAATCATGGGCACATCAAAACGACTTGAGTTAAAACCTGCCATATCACATCCCTCAAGCATTTCTGCAAGGGATTTTGCTACCTGTTTGAATGTTGGGCAGTCTTTTACATCATCGTCTGTAATACCATGTATTGCAGTAGATTCTGGAGGAATAGGCATTTCGGGATTAATCCTTCTGGTCTTAGACTCCTCTTTGCCGTTGGGGTGTACTTTCAATAATGAAATCTCTACAATTCTGTCTCTTGTAATATTTATTCCGGTGGTTTCAAGATCGAAGAATACCAACGGATTTTTAAGATTTAAATCCATTTAATGTCTTATTTAATCATTCAACATCATTGGCATGAGAAGAGTTAACATATCCTCATTTTCCTCTTGTTCAACAGGAAGAATAAGTCCCGCTCTGGATGGATCTGATAATTCAATTCTGATGTCTGAAGATGGAATATTGTCTAAAATTTCTATCAGGAATACTGCTTTAAATCCAATATTCATTACAGTACCTTCATATGTGCAGCTTATAGTTTCCTCTGCAGATGTTAGAAAATCAATATCCTGTGCAGAAATTACAATTTCATTTTCTGATAATTGTAGTTTTACAAGACCTATTGAGGGATTAGAAAAAACAGATACGCGTTTTAGTGCATTAAGTAATGTTAGTCTATCAAGAGTAACACTATTGCTGTTATTTTGTGGAATTACCGAGTTATAGTTGGGATATCTTCCTTCAACAAATCTACATACCATTTTATATGTGCCCATTGTTAAATAGGCATTGTTCTCATCAAAATTTATTTCTACCTTTCCTGATTCTCTTGGTAATATTGTTTTGAGAAGATTAGAAGGTTTTTTTGGAAGGATAAATGATGAACGACCATCGCCTTTTGCTTCTGTTGTTGTTACTCTAACAAGTTTATGTCCATCAGATGCAACAAAAGTTAAATCATCGGCAGTTATATCAAAATATATTCCATTCATTACCGGTCTGAGCTCATCGTCTGCTGTTGCAAATACTGTGCGGTTTATACCTGAAAGCAACATCTCTGAGTCAATTGTAAGACTCATTGCAGAATCTTCTTTCAAAGGTTTAGGGTCGGGATATTCATCTCCTTTTAATCCTACGAAATTATATTTACCATTTTGGTAATAAATGAAAACCTCAAGTGTTTCATCATTAATATCAAAAGTTAAAGGTTGATCTGGTAGTTCTCGTAATGGGTCAAGCAAGTTTTTAGCATTTATAGCTAAGCTTCCTTCACCTTCGGCACTATTTACTTCAACCCAAGTTTCTAACCTTGTTTCGCTATCAGCTGCAGTGAGTGTTAGTTTATCTCCTTTTAACTCAAGCAGGAAACAGTCCAGAATAGGAAGTGTGCTTTTTGAATTAATGACTCTGTTAATTGCCTGCAAATGATTAAGCATCGTGGCACTCGATATTATAAATTTCATGATGATATATTTTTTTATTCTTTAGCAAATATATAAAATTATCTTGGAGGTTTTATTCTTTTCAAAGTTTATTTTTTTGCAACTCTGTTCCTCGGGTGATGTTCAATAATTTCCTGTCTTAGGAAATTACGATCAAGGTGTGTATAAATCTCTGTGGTTGTGATCTTCTCGTGCCCGAGCATTTCTTGAATTACTCGTATATTGGCACCTCTCTCCAAAAGATGTGTTGCAAATGAGTGACGAAATACGTGTGGACTAACATCTTTTTTTATTCCGGCCATTTCTGCATATTGCTTGACATGGTAGAATATTGTTATTCTGGATATGGCTTTACCTTTTGGACTCACAAATACTATATCTTCGCTACCTTTATTTATAATAATATGCTTGCGATGTTCAAACCAGTTTTTAATTTTATCTATTGCTGTTTCAGAAATTGGAACAAGTCGTTGTTTGCTACCTTTACCTTCAACTCTTATAAATCCCTCTTCGAAATAGAGATCCTGAAAACGTAAGTTAGTAAGTTCTGAAACCCTTAATCCACAACTGTAAAGTGTTTCAATTATGGCATAATTACGTGTGCCTTCGGGAGTTGAAAGATCTATAACTGAAAGAATCTGATCAATCTCTTCAACTGATAATACAATAGGTAATTTATGACCCAACTTAGGAGATTCTAACAGTTCTGCAGGATTATCTTTTCGATATTGGTTCAATACCATGAATCGAAAGAAAGATTTATTACCTGAGATTATTCTGGATAATGAGCGTGGTGAAATCTTATTATCATATAACTCTGCAAGGTACTGTTCTAAATGATGCAATTCAATTATTTCTAATGAAATGTTTTTTGATTCGGCAAAACTGATTAATTTACTAAGATCTCGTAAATAAGCATCTATGCTGTTTTTAGACAATCCTTTCTCAAGAAGTAAGTACCTTCTGTATTCATCTATAAGTTGCTTTGAAGCCATTTACTTTTTGTTTATTTTATTTTTAAGCTCTACGGCTTCTTGTTTAATTCTTTTAAGCTCATCTAATAAAAACAACTGCTCGTCTTTGGTTAAATATTTTTCTTTTTCCAGCAGTTCCATTAATTCGATAACATTCTCGTTTTCAATCATTCTAAAAAGAGGAATCATTTTATGTGTTACTTTAGATGCAGTTTCAAAGTTAAGTTCTTTAAACGCATCTTCAAGCAGGGCACAACTGTCAGTAGTCTCGTTTACAAAGGTTTGCAATATATCTGATGAAACTACATCATCTTCTTTTACATATTCTATTAATGCTTCTACCCCTTTGAATGAATCTTTTTTTTCTGTAGTTTCATTATCAGAATATTTTATGCGTGAATTAACATTATTATTAAAGACATAGCGATATATCACTTCATACAACTCATTGTATGTAAATGGTTTTGGCAGAAAATCGGCAAATCCCAATTCCTTAATTTCGTCTTTTGAAATTACTGAATCGGCAGAAAGTGCAACTAAAGGAATATTATCTAATAACCTCTCATCTTTTTCTTTGATCTGTTTAACTAACTCAATTCCGGTTGTAACCTGAAGGTTAATATCTGTAAGTAAGATATCGAATTTATTATTTTTTAGAAGTTCATAAACATTTTCAGGATCAGTTTCAGTAGTGCATTTTATTCCCATTTTTTTTATCATCTCTGATACCATCTTCATTTGAGTTGGATCATCATCTATAACAAGAACAGAAGTAGACTCCAATATCTCAGATGAAACCGAATGATTGGTTAATACAGACTTTTGATTGTCATCTTCATTCCTAAAAGGAATCTCAACAATAAACTCTGACCCAACACCTTTTTCTGAAATCAATTTAATTTCACCTTGTAAAATACTTACTAAGTTTTTAGTTATTGCAAGACCCAAGCCACTTCCTTCGATAGCTGAATTACTTTCACCAGACTCTGCATCAATCTGTTGAAACTCATTAAACACTGTTTTCTGATCACTAAAATCAATACCTACTCCTGTATCTAAGACAGAAAAATATAATTTATTCAAAGGATCTTCATCAGCAACAATACTTACTTCACCCTTTGTAGTATATTTTATTGCATTTGAAATTATATTACTAAGTATTTGCCTCAAAGCGTATGGATCACCATAGAAGACTTTATCATAAGGAATAAGATTGTTTACTTGATATTGCAAATTTTTCTGTTCGGCAATGGGTCTAAAACTATCTGTAATATTATTTATGATGTTATGTAAATTAAAATTGATATTCCTTATTTGCCATTTTCCTCGCTGTAACTTATGATAATTTAGTAAGGTTAAAACGAGCTGCATTATATGTGTAGCTGAACTCTTCATATTATGCAGATATTCTACAATTTTATTGTTGGGAGAATCTTCAACCAAATTATCTTCCATCAACTCAATGAATCCTAAAATAGAACTTGTTGGTGCTTTAATATCATGAGATATAGTTAACATTAACTTTTCTCTGGTAGTTAACAACTCTGATATTTTTACGTTAGATTCTTCGAGTTCTTTTCTATATAATTGACTCTTATTAATATCAATAAAAAAAAGAATCGCAAACAACAATACTATAAGTATTGCAATAACAGATACCAACCTAAGAGTACTCTGTGAATTAGAAATTGCAATTTCTTTATCTTTTAGTAACTCAATTGATTTATTTATCTCCTCTTGCTCTATCTGCTTCAGCAGTTCATCAATTCTTAGAGTCAACAACCTGTTAGTATTATTCATTATATTCTGCCTTTCCATGAGGTCAGCCTGTAGCTTTAGATGTCTACTCATATCAAGTCTTTCAGAATAGCGAACTTTGTTAACAACTGTATCTATAATTACATTAATATCACTCTCATTTGCTGGATGTCTGTTCTCAATTATAATTGTGGAGTCGGGTTCTGCTACAAAAACATTTCGCAGTCGCTCTAAAAACCTTTTTTTCCCTTTTCTGATAACAGTTGTATCGCTTTTATTCTCATTTGTGGAGTTACCATTTCTTTCTTTTACAATTTCTGAAATGTATTTGTTCTGACCTTTAGATTCATAACTACTATAAGTCTCTGTAACAATTTTAGGAGTTTCACCTATAGAATCGAGTAATAATACAATATCATTAAGATTTTCTCTTTTAGTACCAATAAGATAATATATACTGTCTAATTTAATCTTTCTGATACTATCCTGTGATAACCAGTATAGTTCTTGTAGATTAGCCTCTACTAAAGGAGTTATTGAATCATATTTTATTAAATATTGTTGTGCATTTGAAGCTGTTAGGATGCTTTGTTCACTCTCAGCTTCATATAATAAAGAGAGTGTATTTCCGATTAAAATAAGTTCTGATAAATCATCATTTTCAACTCTTTTATTAGAAAAATCGATTAAATTTCCATTAATTGCAATAAGTCCTGAAATTAAAACAATAACAACAAGCAAGTATCCTAAAATGACTGTAAACTTAACTTTAGAAGCCTTTTCTCTCTTCATGTTAAAATGTTACATTATACAGCTTTATTTTATTATATAGTGTTTTTCTATCAATATTCAATATTGATGCTGCCATAGTTTTGTTACCTTTTGACAGCTTCAATGCCTGATATATTTTTTCTTTCTCATAGTTTTCCTTACGTAAACTATCTACATTTAGAATCTTACTTGTATCACTAATAGATTTGCCGTTTCCGAATAAATCTACAGCAATATCTTTAGTTATAGTCTTTCCATCTGTGAGTAAAACAGCTTTTATAACCAGATTCTTTAACTCCTGAATATTGCCACTCCAGTCATGAGAAATGAGCTTTTCTTGCATATCAGGATCAATACTCTCAACCTTTTTGTCTAATATATAGTTTGCAAATTCAAGGAAATGTGATGCAAAAAATAATATATGTTCTTTATTCCCATTTAGGGAAGGTAGTGAGATAATATTTTTCTCAAGTTGATAAAATAATTTTGGAATGAGAATATTTTGCAATTCTTCAGTGTTATTTTTAGAACTAAGAATTACCTGAGTAAAATCTTCATCTTTACTTTGCTTGAAAATAAAATTTAATAATTCATTCTGAAGTATTTTGTTAAGCTTATCTACGCTTCTCACGTATAAAAGTCCTCCTTTTGCAGTCTTAAACTTCTCGGTTAACAGCGACTCATTCTTTCTATCTCCATATAGTGTGTTATTTTCAAATTCATCAGCATCAAGTATAACAAGAGGCTTAGAATTATGTATACCTTTTTCGTAAATAAACTTCACACACGAAGATTTACCTGTACCTCTATCACCCGTTATTATTAGATGATGGTTATTTTCTACTGTATAATTTAATCGATTTAGTAATTTACTGTATAAATCACCTGGAGGAAGTAAAAAATTGTTAAATAAAGGATTACTGTTTTTATGATTCTTCTGCAATAGAAATGCTTCATCAATTTTGCAAAATAGTACTTCAGGATCTATCGGTTTAGTTATATAGTCTGCTGCTCCCGACTTCATTGCCTCTACTACTGATTCAATTTCTGCATATCCAGTCATCATTATAACAAGAATATCAGAGTCAAATTTCTTTACCCAATTTAAAAGGCTGAAACCATCTGCTTCCGGCATTCTAATATCGCTTAGAATCAAATCAAATGGATAATTTCTAATCATTTGCTTAGCGTCTTCCACATTGGTTGCAGACTTTACGTTAAAATCCTTCTTCACCAACCAAGATTTCAACATTAAACAAATTGTTGAGTTATCATCTAATATGAGAATACTTTTTTTCATTTCCTATATGAACATATTATCGGAAAGGGCAAACCAAATTTAATTAATATTTTTCTCTTTGTCCAACTCTTTTGGAATTGCTATAACGGCATAAAGCATAAATATAGCTGCAGCTATCATCAACAGTACCCATTCATTTCTTTGTTTGAACATAAGATAGGTTGCTGCTATCATTAGCAAACAGGAGAAAACTTGAAAGTTGAATAGCCTTTTACCCCTAACACTCTTTCCCGGATATGGGTTAGAAATAGTTATAGCAGAAAATATAAGTACTGAAACCGACATAATCCAGGGTGCCAGATCAGGTAAAAACATATAAAATGCAACAGATAGCAGGATCAACATGCCTGATAAACGAAATAAGAAATCTTTCATTATAATCCAAATCTTAAAAGCAAAGATATAACTCATTTAACAATAATAAAAATCTCTTCATTTTCTTTTTTCATAAAATAGTTTTCACGTGCAAACTTTTCAAGATCATCCTTATTTGATTGAAGTTCATTTAACTTCATTTTATCTTCCTCTGATTGTTTTTTGTAAAGTTCTATTTGTGAATTAAGATTTTTAATTTTTGAATCTTGTTGTAATTTTTTTTGAATGCTGCTATCACTAAAGAAAAACAGGATTATCAAGAGTACCAAAAGAATTATTATTTGGGTGGCTGTGAAGCCTAAAATTCTATTCTTGCCGAATTTCTTAACACTTTCTTTCATTCCTGCCAGTTCTGTGAGTTTGATCAATTAGACAAAAATAGATTTTTTTTTTACTTTTGCCAACCTTTTGAAGAGATTAATCAAATAACAATAAAACAGTTTGTACTGTTTGAACAAAAAAAGTATCTTTACACAAAATAATTTTGATTTAATAAGAATAAAATACGGCATGAGAAAAGTATCACTAATTGCTCTTATGGCTCTATTTGCCACCCATTTATCATTCCCTTGTACAAATTTATTAGTAGGAAAAAACGCATCAACCGACGGATCAACTTTAATTTCATACGCTGCAGATTCGTATGGTTTATACGGAGAGTTATACCATTGGCCTGCAATGAAATACAAACAGGGTGAAATGCTTAAAGTTTATGAATGGGACTCGGGAAAATATCTTGGAGAGATTCCACAAGTACTTGAAACATATAATGTAATTGGCAATATGAACGAGCATCAGGTTGCCATAGCAGAGACCACCTTTGGGGGACGTCCTGAGTTGGTTGATACCACCGGTATAATGGATTACGGAAGTCTAATCTACATTACTTTGCAACGTGCAAGAAATGCACGCGAAGCAATAAAGATTATGACTGATTTGGTTGAAGACTATGGATACTATAGTGGAGGCGAATCATTCTCAATTGCCGATCCAAATGAAATATGGGTTATGGAGATGATAGGAAAAGGAAATGATAACAAAGGAGCAGTATGGGTGGCAGTACGTATCCCTGACGATTGTGTTTCGGCACATGCAAACCAAGCTCGAATACAACAGTTTCCTTTAGATGACCCTGATAATTGTATATACTCTCCTGATGTAATAAAATTTGCACGAGAAAAAGGATATTACACTGGAGATGATGCTAATTTTAGTTTCGCACAAGCATATGCTCCATTAGACTTCGGTGCATTAAGGTTTTGTGAAGCACGTGTTTGGTCGTTTTTCAACAAAGTAAATAAAGACATGGCTGAATTTGTAACTTATGCTCAAGGAAAAACAACCGATCCAATGCCCTTATACATCAAACCGGACAAAAAGCTTAGTGCACAAGATATTAAGGATATGATGAGAGACCATTATGAAGGTACCGAACTCGATTGGCGTTTTGATGTTGGTGCAGGTCCTTTTAATTCACCATACCGCTGGTCGCCACTAACATATGAAGTTGACTCTGTAGAATACTGCAACGAACGTCCAATTGCAACTCAACAAACAGCATTTTCATTTGTTGCACAAATGCGCTCATGGCTGCCAAATGAAATAGGAGGAATATTATGGTTTGGCATAGATGATGCAGCTCAGAGCGTTTACTACCCATTTTATTGTGGACACACTGATGTACCACACGAAATGGCAATAGGCAATGGCGATCTTCTCAACTTCTCATGGACATCTGCATTCTGGATCCATAACTGGGTATCAAATATGGTATATACCCGATACAGTGATATGAGTGAGGATATGAAAAAGATTCAATCAAAATTAGAGAACAACTTTGCATCAAATCAATCAGATATAGAGAAAATCGCCTTAGAAAAATATAAGATATCGAATCCGGAAGCTGTTGCATATCTAACTAATTACACAAACGACCTTGTTAAAAATGGTGTCACCGAATGGAAAAAACTTGGTGAATACTTAATGGTAAAATATATCGACGGGGTTGTTAAAAGAGAGCAAGATGGTCAGTTTCAAAGAAATCCTTACGGACAACCCGCAAGTCCTATCAGAGCAGGATATTCAAATGAATATTATAAAAAAGTAATTGATCAGACCGGAGAGAAGTATAAGGTTTTACCGGTTAACTGATTTACAAATAGGAAATAAATATTAGTTTAGAAAAAACATAACACTTTATTTATATGAATGATGAAACTTTATTAGCACAAGTAATCTATAAAGCTAATACTTGGCTGGAGGGTGATTATGATGCAGCTACTAAAAACGAGGTGCAGCGAATGCTCGACAACGAAGATAAGAAAGAGCTAATTGATGCCTTTTACAAAGATCTGGAGTTTGGTACAGGAGGTCTAAGAGGAATAATGGGTGCCGGAAGCAACAGAATGAACATATACACTGTTGGATCGGCTACACAAGGTCTGGCAAACTATCTTAAAAAAGAATTTGCAGATCTTGATGAAATAAAAGTTGTTATCGGACACGACTGCAGAAATAACAGCAGGAAATTTGCTGAAATATCTGCCGACATTTTTAGTGCAAATAACATTAAGGTATATCTTTTCGAAGAGCTGCGCCCAACACCCGAAGTTTCATATGCAATTAGAAAATTGGGGTGTCAGAGCGGTATTATGATTACTGCATCTCACAATCCAAAAGAGTATAACGGATACAAAGCATACTGGAATGATGGTGCACAAGTGCTTGCTCCTCATGATAGAAATATTATTGCAGAAGTAAACAGAATTAAATCAAACGACGAGATAAACTTCAATAAAAACAGTAAACTGATTGAAATAATCGGAAAGGATATGGATAAAGCTTTTATTGAAGAAGTAAAAAAGCTTGTACTATCACCCGATTCAATCGAAAGAAATAATGACATAAAAATTGT
Source organism: Fermentimonas sp. (assembly GCA_035307185.1). Classification (GTDB taxonomy): domain Bacteria; phylum Bacteroidota; class Bacteroidia; order Bacteroidales; family Dysgonomonadaceae; genus Proteiniphilum. The sequence goes on from DATGMV010000019.1 coordinate 15,701, forward strand.
TTACTCTCCTATTCATGGAACTGGTGGAACGCTTATACCCGATGCTTTAAAAGCAATTGGATTTACCAATATAATCAATGTACCCGAGCAGGATGTGATCAGCGGCGACTTTCCAACTGTTATTTCACCTAATCCCGAAGAACCAGCAGCACTCGATCTTGCAATAAAAAGAGCTATAGAAACTGATGCCGATCTTGTTATGGCAACTGATCCTGATAGTGACAGAATAGGTACTGCAATACGCGACGATAAAGGGAATTTCATTCTTGTGAATGGTAACCAAACATTTCTTCTTTGTTTATACTACCTAATGGCTCAGAGAAAAGCTCTTGGCTTACTAACTGGTAAAGAGTTCGTTGTTAAAACTATTGTTACGACAGAACTGTCAAAGAAAATAGCCAACAGTATGGGCATTGAGATGTACGATAGTTATACAGGATTCAAATGGATTGCAGAAATCATCAGAAGAAATGAAGGATTGAAGAAATACATTGGTGGAGGAGAAGAAAGTTATGGGTTTTTAGCAGGCGACTTTGTACGAGATAAAGATGCAGTATCTGCCTGCACACTATTTGCAGAAATAGCTGCTTGGGCAAGAGATAACGGAAAAACTCTTTATGAGCTTCTACAAGACATTTACCTCGAATATGGATATTCAAAAGAAGTTGGAATTTCGTTGGTTCGTAAAGGAAAAGAGGGAGCAGATGAAATAGAAGCAATGATGAAGAATTTCCGTAACAATCCTCTCAAGACATTTGGCAACTCAGAAGTTTCATTAATAAAAGATTTCGGAAAACTCGAAGGAATTGATTTTGTTAGAAATGAACAAATAGTGCTTGAAATGCCAACGACATCAAATGTAATACAATACTTCACTGAAGATGGAACTAAATTATCCATTCGTCCTTCCGGTACCGAACCAAAAATAAAGTTTTACATTGAGGTAACAGGTACTGCAAAGAATCGTGAAGAACTAGAACTCACAGAGCTGAAAGCTGAAGATAAAATTGATTTAATCAGAAATGAGTTGGGAATTTAGATTCCTTAATTGAAAACAAAATTAATAATGAGACGAAAATTAACAATAGCGTTGGTTGCACATGACCAACGTAAAGCAGATATGGTAGAATGGGTAATTTTTAATTCTGATTTCCTTTCTGAACATCATCTTGTATGTACCGGTACAACGGGCAGTCTAATTCGTGAAGCTCTATACAGAGAGGGTGTATCACCCAAAATAACAGTAATGAACTCAGGTCCAATGGGCGGTGATGCAGAAATTGCAGCTATGGTAGTCAGGAAAGAAATAGATCTTGCTGTATTCCTAATAGACGATTTGAATGCACAGCCACACGAAGCAGATATCATGATGTTATTACGCCAATGCCGTGTTCATAACATACCAATTGCCTGTAACAGATTTAGTGCCGATTTAATGATAACCAGTTCACTTTGGGATGATGGTGTGTACACACCAACTCCTCCTCGGTATGAGAAATTTGATAGGGAAAAATGGGATGCGGAAAACCTATAATATAAAAATTTTAATGTTTAATATATATAAAAAGACTATTTCTAAAACAGAAATAGTCTTTTTATTTTCACTTGACATAGCTCAAATAGCAAATCAAACTTAAAGCGAGTTTCAAAAATTGGATTCACAAGTGAATTACTTGATTATGCTAATTCACTAAATTAAGCTCTTCAACAATATGTGATGCATTCATAACCTTATCGAGCATATACAAAGTATAAAGTATATCAACACTAATCATACGTTGCATCTCCGGCTCAAATAGAATATCTCCACTCAATGATTCCCAATTTCCATCGAAAGCCAAACCAATTAACTCTCCGTTACCATTTAATACGGGGCTTCCTGAATTCCCTCCGGTAATATCATTTGTAGAAAGGAAGTTAACTCTTAATTTACCATTTTCATCGGCATACCTGCCGAAGTCTCCCGAATTAATCGATTTTAAAATATAATCCTGAACATTAAACTCGGGATCGCCTGGCTTCTGTTTTTCTAAAATACCTTTATAAGTAGTGAAGTAATCATACGAAACAGCATCGCGTGGCTCATAACCCTGCACAGTGCCATAACTCATTCGTTGAGTGAAATTGGCATCAGGGTAAAAAGTTCTATCTGAATCCATAGCCATTAAAGCAGCCATAAACTCTCGTTCACCCTTCAACATATTCTCATAATAAGGCATCATCAAACCCGATAACTCATAGCCCATATCCGTAGTTGATAAAGCAAGCTCCATCGCCGGGTCTTTTGTGAGCATTTGTGTATCGGCAGTTTGCAAAAGCAACATTAGCTCCTCAAGGGATGTAAAATGTGTATTATCGAAGAGCCAATTAGCATACTTCTCAAAGTCTCCATCGAACTCA
>DATGMV010000020.1:0-4267 GCA_035307185.1 Fermentimonas sp.
GGGTACTTTCACTTCTCCCAATGTATCTTTCTCAATTCTGTACTCCATAAAATTAGTTTTATACAATTTTCTATTAAGCTGATTAATAACTATAACGCTCCATATTAATTAATTCCCTTATTATAGGATATTTTCACAAAATCAATTACATATAGTTAATTTTTTTGTACATTAGCAGTCATTATACCAACACAGATTAAATCAATTATCAAGATGAAAAAGTTTCTATTTATTTTAACAGCATTCATTTTAATTGCTGCATCTTGCACCAATAAAGGACAATCACCAGAGTCCGAACAAAGCGTAGTTTACGATGCAGACACCCTCTTCTCGATAGCCAAAATGCATATCGACCTGCCAATTGCAATATCAGGTTATGTTACTCACACATGCCAACATTCCGGCAAACGATGTTTTCTCACAGGAGATAAACAAAAACGATCCGTTCGTGTAGAAGCTAAAGGTGATATAGTTAGCTTCGATAGAGAATTAACAGGCTCAAAACTAATTGTCAATGGTATAATGCGTGAGCGCAGATTAACTCAAACTGAAATTAAAGAAATGGAGATCAACCTTAACGAGCAGATTGAAGAAGATGGAATGACAGAAACCTGTGCAGAAGAACTGGCAAACATAACTGAAATGAAAGATTGGATGGAAGACAAAGGGAAGGACTACTATTCTATATACTACATCGATGGATTAAGCTATGAAAAGATTGAAAATTAGTTCTAAAGTTAGAAAATGGATTATAATTATCCACCGTGATCTAGGTTTTCTAATGGTTGGGCTCTCAATAATTTACGGGATATCGGGCATCCTCCTAAACCATCTCGAAGGTAATAATTTTGATTATAAGATAACGAGAACAACTGAAAACATTGCTCCAAATCTATCACCACAAGAACTAGAAATCGAATGGAGATCAGATAAAAATAAGCCCGGCCTTAACAGCGTTGGAACCGGAATAGAGATGTATCGACTAATGATAGATGGCGGTATAGGTTACTATAACATTCACACAGGAGTTGTAAATTATGAAACAAGCAGTAAAAGGCCATTTGCATATTGGATAAATAGGCTTCATTACAATCGTGTGAAAAGCTGGATGCCAATAGCCGATTTATTTGCCATTTCATTGATTTTTCTTGCTATTACAGGGTTATTTATGATAAAAGGCAAAAATGGAATTGCAGGTAAAGGTAAATGGTATCTGTTAATAGGTCTGATTTTACCAATTCTTTATATAATATTTTCAGCTTAATCTGCTAAGCTTTCAACAAACCCATAAAACCCTATATTTAAACATATTACAAGTAAAGATCAAGCAATTTAAATATTCTTTATTTAAAACAATTATAAACAATAGGTCAAATTGATTATCTTTGTAGTCTTAAACATGAGGGTTATTTAAATGCGTCTGTCGGAACTTCAAACAGGACAAAAAGCATACATTAAAAAAGTACATGGTAATGGTGCATTCAGGAAACGAATTCTGGAAATGGGATTTGTACGTGGAGAAGAGGTGACATCCATCCTTAACGCTCCTCTTAAAGATCCAATCAAGTACGAAATAATGGATTATGATGTTTCTCTTCGTCGAAGTGAAGCTGTATTAATTGAAATCTCAATAATTCGAGAAGAGTCTAAAAAACACACCCTCTCAGATGAAATAGAGCTGGAACTTATAGACCCCAATCACCCAGTACCGGACGAACAAAACAGCTCTAAAATTGAACCCGATTACATAAGACGAAGTCACACAAGAGAACATACTCCTCTTAAAAATATAAAGGTTGCTTTACTTGGCAATCCAAATTCAGGTAAAACTTCAATTTTCAATCTTGCCTCAGGAGCTCATGAACATGTGGGAAATTACAGTGGAGTTACAGTAGACTCCAAGGAGGGGGTGCTAAGACATAACGGTTATAAGTTCACACTCGTGGATCTTCCGGGCACATACTCCCTATCATCCTATTCGCCAGAAGAGCTCTACGCAAGAAACTATATTAAAAGAGAGAATCCCGATGTCATTGTAAACGTTGTCTCTGCATCTACTCTCGAAAGAAACCTCTACCTCACAACCGAACTTATCGATTTGGAAGTACCTATGGTAATCGCCCTAAATATGTACGACGAGTTGGAGGAGAGTGGAAGAAAATTCGATCATAAAAAATTCTCTGAGCTCATCAATATACCTATTGTACCTACGGTTGGTAAAAGAGGTCAAGGTATACCGCAACTACTTGAAGAGGTGATTGAGGTATATAAAGAGAATGAGCACGACTTCGTTCAAATACCCTATGGCAGGGTGTTAGAGAAATCCATTGGCATAATGGAGCGCGAGCTCAAAGAACACTATCAACCAAAACGTGGTATGCCTTTGAGACATGTCTGTATAAAACTCCTTGAAGGAGATAAAGACATACTAAAGCAAGTTCAAAACCTACCTAACCAAGAACATATTATTTCTCGTAAAGCAAAAGAGCAAAACTATATTGAAAAGCTTTTAAGAGAAGATCCCGAATCGGCATTCACCAATGCGAGATATGGCTTTATAGCAGGTGGACTACAGGAGACTCTTTCAGAGAAAACTCAGTTTACAAATAAGACCAAACTAATAGACACTATTGTAACAAACAAATACATTGGCTTCCCCCTCTTTTTCCTTTTTATGTGGATTATGTTTGAGACAACCTTCAGAGTTGGCAGCTACCCCATGGAATGGATAGAGCAGCTTGTTGCATTAATTGGCAACTCCATCAGGAACAGTATGGCAGAGGGACCACTAAAAGATCTTATAGTGGACGGTATTATTGGAGGTGTTGGAGGAGTAATTGTATTCCTGCCAAATATCGTGATACTTTATCTCTTCATATCATTTATGGAAGACTCCGGATATATGTCAAGAGCCGCCTTTATCATGGATAAATTGATGCACAAAATTGGTCTCCATGGCAAATCCTTCATTCCACTAATAATGGGATTTGGCTGCAACGTACCTGCAATAATGGCAACTCGCACTATAGAAAGCAGAAGCAGTCGCATGATTACAATGTTAATTGTACCATTCATGTCGTGTAGTGCACGTTTACCGGTATACATACTATTAGTTGGAGCATTCTTTCCAAAACATGCAAGTATTGCTCTTTTAGGATTATATGTATTCGGTATTACAATAGCATGTATCACTGCACTATTCTTTCGTAAAACCTTGTTTAAAGAGGAAGACACACCATTCGTAATGGAGCTACCTCCATATCGAAGACCCACCATTAAATCTATATTCACTCACATGTGGGATCGCTCAAGCCAGTATCTCAGAAAGATGGGAGGTCCAATTTTAGTTGCCTCAATAATTATCTGGTTCTTGGGATATTTTCCTCGTGAAGGAAGTTGGTCGGCAGACATAGACAATAAAGCGACTCAATTAGAATCTCAATTTCAGAATAAGGAAATGAGCGTAAATGAATACTCACAACTGATTACCGAAATTAATCAGGTAAGAAAAATTGAGCATCAGGAGAACTCATACATAGGTAAAATAGGTAAATTTATTGAGCCTGCCATGCGTCCTTTGGGATTCGACTGGAAAATCTCTGTTAGCCTCCTTTCGGGTATGGCTGCAAAAGAGATCGTAATAAGCACAATGGGAGTGCTCTATAGCGGTGATAGCCAAAACCAAGAATCCCTTCAAGAAAGGTTACTTTCTGAAACCTATGCCGATGGTAGTTACGTATTTACTCCTCTAACGGTAATTTCACTATTACTGTTTGTACTTATCTATTTCCCTTGTGTAGCAACTGTAGTTGCAATAAAAGAAGAAGCTCATTCCTGGAAATGGGCTCTATTCAGTTTAACTTACTCCACTGCACTGGCATGGTTAATTGGATTTATAGTATACCAAGTAGGCAACCTGTTAATATAAAGCATTATGAATATACAGCTTCTTATTGTAATCGCAATTGGTTTAATAGTAGGAGTGATTCTACTACGGAGCCTATATAAATTTTTCTTTACGAAAAGAAATTCCTCTTATTGCAATGGATGTAAGGGGTGCGAACCAATTAAACGGAAATCATAGGGATATAACATTAAACAACTCCTTAACAACCTCTTATCAAGGCCCTATCAACTCCCATTAACTACAGTGTTGATAGGGAGTTGGTAGGGCACTGATAAAGTCTTGATTAAACTTTACTTTATCCTATTCGTAAGCTATTCCTGAAGGTTATCTTGATTCTTTTAGTTTACCAAATTCAGGATA
>DATGMV010000021.1:0-2543 GCA_035307185.1 Fermentimonas sp.
GGCTTTCTTTCTTACCTTTCTTGCCTTGAGAGGCGCCTCCGGCCAATTCAGGGTATACTAGTGACCAATCCAAATCAGCCTCTACTGATTCAAAAGCAGAGATAAAGAAAATAATGGCCTCAACGCTCAGTCCTAAAATAAGCATTTCGTTTCCAAACGGCCAGTGCATAATTTTAAATAATGCTCCAAGAATTACCACTGAGGCACCGATACCGTATGCCATGTTAAATAGTTTTTTTGATGATTTTGATTGTGCCATAATAATTAAAAATTTCTAAGTTAAATGTATTCTGATTTTTGGTTTATGTTAAAAAGGGGGTTGGGATTTATCTGCGACCTCCGCGTTGTGTTTGCACAACATCAGTTCCCATATAATCTTGCACGGTACGGAATCCGATATAGCTTCGTGCTGAATCGGCATACTCATAGTCACGAGTACCTACTTGCAGCATATAGCCTACATCTTTCCAAGAGCCACCGCGAACAACTTTACGATTGTTTTCAGCATCATTTACTGATGGGTTCATTGAAGACATATAGTTATATGAGCCCGGTTCATAAGATGAGTTTACCCATTCGGCAACGTTTCCAGCCATATTATAAAGGTTGTAACCATTTGGTTCATAGGCGTCGGCCTCAACGGTATAGAGTGCTTGATCTGCTGCATAATCACCACGAAGGGGTTTGAAGTTTGCAAGGAAGCAAGCTCGATCATCTTTGGTATAAGGACCTCCCCAAGGATAGATACCTCCGTCAATTCCACCACGTGCTGCGTATTCCCATTCTGCTTCGTTGGGCAATCTGAAAGTGGGTACTTGATTTCTGCCTCTTTGTTTTTGATAGGCATTTTTATATATCGTACGCCACATAGCAAACGCTTTGGCCTGTTTCCAGTTCACACCCACGACCGGATAATTGTCATAAGCACTGTGCCAAAAATAGTCGTTGTGCATCGGCTCATTATAAGAGTAATTGAAATCTCTAATCCAAACAGTTGTATCGGGATAAATATTCAATTCTTCTCTTATGATATGGTCACTTCGTTTGGAATCTCTACTTCTTGCAGCAGCTCCGATATCCATATAGGAATATTGAAAATTAAGTTTTGTCACATCTATGGTGCGAATACCATTATATGATTCTTCAAATGGGAGGTACATCGTATCCATAACTTCAGCATAATACTCATCGGGGTATTCATCAGTACTCCAAATGATATCAATATCATTATTGATTTTTCTACCTTCATAGAAATCCTCGCCCATTCCGTAGTAATTATCATACATATATTGCTCGTAGGGTGTCATTTCTTCATTTTGTTGATCAAGAAATGAGAATTCACCAATTCCCCCGTCTCCGGGAGTTGCTCCTACTTCATCGGCAAGTATGGCAAGTTTTCTTCTCACAATGGAGTCTCTAACCCAATTAACAAACTGGCGGTATTCTGAGTTAGTGATTTCGGTTTCGTCCATATAAAAAGAGCGGACGGTAACTGTTTTGGTTGGGGCATCATTAACAGCGAAAATATCTTGAGAGGTTTGACCCATAGTAAATGAACCTCCGGGCACAAGAGTCATCCCATAGGGCTTCTCAGGATGCCACTTTTTACCCTTATCTCCCACAAGTTCTCCACGATCTCCAGAGTTACAACTAAAGAGGAAAGATACTGTTGCTGCTAAAGCAATAAACTTCTTCATACAATTATGATATGGTTAACATTAATTTTAAAAGGCGTAAACCTATTTATTTATTTCGAAAAAAACAACATTTTTTTAAACATAAATTTTTATTTCACAGTAAGCGTTTTTAAATCAAGCTCTTTTTATGAGCCTTAATCCACCTTTCAGGAAGTTCAAGACTACAGGCTTTCTCATAGTCTTCGCGTGTACAAGGTAATAACGTATGTCTTTTTGATTTATTATTAACATTTGAAATTAAAGGTAATTCTATCCACCATCTTTCTGTAGTATTACTTTTCTTAAACACCAATACTTCTTCTTCAACTGGTACTTTGTAGGTCAAGTAGTCTTTATCGTTTTCAAAATTACCATCGTCCATTCTAAAATTGACTCCTTCTATAAAATACCACAAGACCTGAGCTAGCAACATTCCGGTAATTTCATTTTTAACCGGACGGTTGACTTCGAATACCCCAAAAGCAGCGAGACTGTTGCTTAAACCCGCATAACGGGCAATTGCACAAATCTCTCTTCCGTCAAAACCATTGGGAGAACTACTACCTATATAACTTAACTCTGAAGATCTTATTGCAGCAATATCTATTACAGTAATATCAGCATCACGCATAATGGGCTCGACCAAACTGATATTTTTAACGACCTCTCCTAGTCTATAAGCATCAAAATACATCTTTTCAAGCAAGGCAATTTCTTCTGCAGAATTAAAGTAGGTTTGGTAACCAATATTACTGTAGTTAAAAAGGTTGTAGGGTTTTTCAACCACCATTTTACCGATATAGGATTCACTGTGAATAGGCGCATCAGCGTTACCGATGTCAAATTTGCTGTCAACATTAACAATGT
>DATGMV010000022.1:0-4153 GCA_035307185.1 Fermentimonas sp.
TATGACAGCCATACAGGCATTGGCAGAGAATTTTACTCTCGGTGATAAGAATAATACGAAACCCTTTGAAGATAAGATAGATTCGCTTATTGGCGAGCTCGATAATTATCTCAAGAAATAGATCGTTCTCAATAGAGAATGGTTGTACGCACCTTTTTTTACAAATCTAATTATTGGTTTGTAAGAAATAAGGTGTTTTTTTTATTTTAGAAATATAATATAAATAGTATACTTCTCTGATACAGCTGACGAAGTTTCAGTTTAAGGAGATTTGATTTTTTAAATATTTAATAATAAGCAATATGAATATAGTTATAGGAATTATTGGTCTTATCATCGGTGCTGCTATAGCCTGGTATTTGACTGGTAAATCAGCCAACTCGCAGGCTCAGAAGATTATGAGCGATGCAGAGAAAGACGCTGAGGTTATAAAAAAGAAGATTTTATTAGAGGCAAAAGAAGAGACGCTTTCGCTTAAAAATGAAGCGGAAAAGCAGATTAATTCACGTACAGCTAAGATTCAGTCAACAGAACACAGACTAAAACAAAGGGAAACATCTCTTAACCAAAAGCATGAGGAGCTTAACAAGAAGAGTAATGAGATAGATGATTTGAAAGTTACTTTGGCTAATCAACAAGAGTTTTTAGACAAAAAGGGAGCTGAACTCGAGCGTTTACACAGGCAGTCTGTAGAGAAACTTGAAACAATTTCTGGCCTTTCTGCAGATGAGGCTAAAGAACGCTTAGTTGAATCATTAAAGGAAGAAGCTAAAAGCGATGCTCAGTCATACGTTAGTGAAATAATGGACGAGGCAAAGATGACTGCAAATAAAGAAGCCAAACGCATTGTTATTCAGTCAATACAGAGAGTTGCTACAGAAACATCAATCGAAAATGCTATCACAGTTTTCCATATAGACTCTGATGAGATTAAAGGTAGGATTATTGGAAGAGAAGGACGCAATATTCGTGCTTTGGAAGCAGCCACAGGGGTGGAAATAGTTGTAGATGATACTCCTGAAGCAATTGTAATTTCAGGATTCGATCCGGTTAGACGTGAAATTGCACGTTTATCTCTTCATCAATTGGTTGCAGATGGTCGTATTCACCCTGCACGTATCGAAGAGGTTGTGTCTAAAGTGAAGAAGCAGATTGAGGATGAAATAGTTGAGACAGGTAAACGAACTGTAATAGACTTAGGTATTCATGGTTTACATCCTGAGCTTGTGCGTATTGTTGGGAAGATGAAATATCGTTCTTCATACGGTCAGAACTTACTTCAACACTCAAGAGAGACTGCTAATCTTTGTGCTATAATGGCTTCGGAGCTTGGTCTTAACCCGAAAAAGGCAAAACGCGCAGGATTGCTTCATGATATTGGTAAGGTGCCCGATGATGAACCGGAGTTGCCACATGCTATACTTGGAATGAAGCTTGCAGAAAAATATAAGGAAAAACCAGATATTTGCAATGCAATTGGTGCACACCATGATGAGGTTGAAATGACAACTTTACTTGCTCCCATAGTGCAGGTTTGTGATGCTATTTCAGGTGCACGTCCAGGTGCACGAAGAGAAATCGTGGAAGCATATATTAAAAGATTAAATGATCTTGAGAATCTGGCACTCTCGTACCCTGGCGTTGTTAAAACATACGCAATTCAAGCTGGTAGAGAACTTAGAGTTATTGTAGGAGCAGACAAGATTGATGATCAGGATACAGAGAAATTATCTGATGAAATAGCACGTAAGATACAAACAGAAATGACCTATCCCGGACAGGTTAAAATTACTGTTATACGTGAAACAAGGGCGGTTAGTTACGCTAAATAAAGAAAAATTACAAACTCAAATAAAGAAGGAGCCGGTTAGGCTCCTTTTTTTATTAAAACTTGTCTCGTCTTAGAATACCGGTACATAAAAAATAACTTGTGAATAATGAAGATGATTTGTTTTTATGTCTCATCCTAAATTACCAGAACAGAAAAACAAATGAAACTTCAGCCTATTATTTACCGTTTTTATTAAGTATCTTATTTTTTCTATTCTTTTCAACTAACAACTCTTCATTTGTTCCTATAACAGTTTTTAGTTCTTTCTGAAGTTTCTTTATCTCCATCTCTTGATTATGAATAGTTATGAGTAGTGCATTAAGCTCTTCGTTGTCAACTGTATCGGGGTATTGATCTTTAACTCTTCCAATAAAATCGCTCAATACATTCATATAGTTGTTGAATGCATCGTAGGGTGACATATATGGACTGAAATTACTATTACCGGTTCCAAAGTGTTTAGTGGACATATAGTAAAAATGATCACTCGATTGCAGGTAAATCCAATCTTGTTTTAAGCTTCGGTCTGAGCATAAGCGTACTCTTTCTCCAATTTCATAAAGCGACTTTAGTGCACTTTGCTGAAGTTTATTTCCAAGCCATGCACTCACATCTCGTTCTTCGTCAGACCATGAGATGGTGTTTGGTACTATCATCTCACCAATAGGCTTACGGTCTGCTAAGACCTCACTTGGAGTTGAAAAGCTAATGCCTTTTTCATATGCAAAACGTGGAAGAGCTTTCATAAACTCAAAAATACCGGTGTGAGAAGGCTGCATTTTACCCAATACTTCATAATTCATAAATAAATTAAACACATCCTCTTCAGGAGGAGTTTCGGCAATCCATCTGATAAATTTTTCTGCAGTAAGCGGGTATTCATTCCAGCTGTAGTTCGAAAACCTATATGCTATATCATCACTAAAACGGCTATTTTTAAGGAGCAACTTCATGTTTGACTGTGATGAAGATCTGTATACGTAATTTGGGCTCTTCCATCCTAAAATATGTTTAGCACCTTCAGTGATCATGTTGCTGTAGCCCATCTCATAAACCAAATCTGCAATATCATCGGAATAAATCAATTCAGTGTTGCGAAATACAGTAGGATTCTGATCGAACAACATATTTATTCTTTCGGAATGATGTTTGACCTGATTGCGAAACTCTTGAGGATCGAATAAGCTTGATAATGAGTGTGCATAAGTTTCTGTGAGAAATTCTACGTTACCTGTTTTACTCAATTCTCTAAATCCTTCAATCACTTCAGGAGCATATATTTCCATTTGATCTAATGCAACTCCGGAAATCGAAAACGCAACTTTGAATTTACCTTTGTTTTGGTTAATCAAATCCAACAGCATTCGGTTCGCAGGAATAAATGATTTAGCGGCTATTTGCTGCATTATATCTTCATTAGAATAATCATCATAGTAATAGTGGTCTTTTCCAATATTGAAAAAACGATATCTTTTTAACCGAAAAGGTTGATGTATCTGGAAGTAAAAGCAAATTGTCTTCATATTTATTAACGTGTTATATTTTTCATTTATATGGTATCTATACTAAGCTGTCGTATATTTTACGAACCTTTAGCCCTGCATCTTCCCATTTTATATTATCTACTTCAATTTTACCTTCAGTTTTCAAATGCTCTGCCATTGCAGGGTAGGTACATATTGAGTATATAGCATCAGCCATTGCATCAACATCCCAATAATCTGTTTTTATTACGTTATTGAGAATCTCTGAACAGCCAGACTGATATGAAATTATACTTGGCACATTGCATTGCATAGCCTCAAGTGGAGAAATCCCAAAGGGCTCAGATACAGATGGCATAACATATACATCACTTGATTTTAGCATTTCATACACCTGTTTGCCACGAAGGAAACCGGTAAAGTGAAATTTATGAGCTATGCCCCTGTCGGCAACAAGTCTAATCATCTGATCCATCATATCTCCACTGCCAGCCATTACAAAACGTATATGATCTGTTTTTTTTATGACCTGTGTTGCAGCATCAACAAAAAATTCAGGTCCTTTTTGCATTGTGATCCTTCCTAAGAAGGTTACTACCTTCTCGAGTACACCGGAAATTCTCTCAATTGCTTCAATTTCAGGACTAAGAGGGTCTACTGCATTATGTACTGTAGTAACTTTCCAGTGTGGCTGATGATAATTTTCTATAACTGTGCGACGAGTTAGATCACTTACGCAGATAATATGATCGCAATTATCCATTCCATCTTTTTCAATACCATAAACAATGGGATTTGGTTTGCCTCCGCTACGGTCGAATTCAGTTGCATGAACATG
>DATGMV010000023.1:0-3450 GCA_035307185.1 Fermentimonas sp.
TATTCTGCAAGATCCTGCATGCCATACCCTCCTCCGTAGCCTCCGTAGCCTCCGTAGCCACCATATCCACCGTATCCACCGGGATAACCGCCGTATCCACCATAACCATAACCTGGATATCCACCGTATCCGTACATATAAGGGTTAGTGTTTTGCTGGTAATAATCGGTGTTTAGACCTGTATATCTTGAATAATAAACGTTCATTGAGAAGTGGTTAGGTCTTTTACCTCCAAACCATGGTTCAACAAATTGAAACTGATATGACTGATAGTATCTTCCATTTGTTTGAGCACTCAATACAAGTGTTTGGCCATCTCCTTGTGGAATTATACCTCTATGCATTTCAGGGTTAAGCATATTTCGGAGAGAAAAGTTGTTCAATCGTAAACTTAATTTACCTACTAAACCTGTTACACCCCATCCTGCGGAGAATTCAATTTGGTCGTTACCTTTTGATGTGAGAGGATATGTAATATCTACTGTTCCATCTTCAGGATTCGGATTTATTCCCCCGGAAATATCAGCTGAAAGTGCTTCAGGATCGAAGTGTCCTGTTTGAGCAATTTCACGCACCGATCTTAAAAGATCATCTTTGCTAAATACTGCACCCGGTTTAGTCCTTAATTCGCGACGAATTACATCTTCGTATAGTCTGTCGTTACCTTGTATTATAACTCTTTTGATAGTTGCTTTAGGTCCTTCTACAACTCTCAATTCTAAATCAATAGAATCACTTTCTATATTTATTTCAATCGGGTCGATATTAGAGAAAAGATATCCATTATTCTGATATAAATTTACTACTGCATCTTCATCAACAATTAACCTCTCTTCAAGTTTCTTCTGATTGTAGATATCGCCAGAAGTCATGTTAAGCAATTGCGAAAGTTGAGCTGAAGGATATTGAGTGTTCCCAACCCAATTTATAGAACGGATATGATAAAGCGGACCCTCTTCGAGTTCAATTTCAATATTAACCGTCTTTTCATCATATTTATATACAGTATCTTTTAATATTTCTGCATCGCGGTAGCCCTCTTCGTGATACTTGCCAATGAGTTTTTTCTTATCCTCATCATACAGCTCGTCCACAAATTTCTTGCTACGGAAAAGATTCAGGAGTTTTCCTTTCTCGTTAGTTTTCTTCATTGCACGCTTCAAAGTACGATCAGAAAGTGTTTCATTACCTCTAATAATAATGCTATTCACTTTAAGCTTCTCCTTCTTGTCAACAGCAATCTCTAATATTACCTGATTTTTACCGGTTGTATCGGGATGTTGAATAAGACGAACCTCTGCGTCGCCAAATCCTTTTTCCTCATAAAAGCTTTTTATTAGTACTTCGGCTCTATTTATCTGTGGTGGTGTGATTTGGTTACCCTTTACAAATCCTATTTTCTCTTCTATATCATCCTGCTCACTTTTTTTCATTCCGGTATAACGGATATCGGTCACACGCGGACGATCGGTTAGCTGTATTTCCAGCCAAACGCTGTCGCCTTCTATTTTATTCTGAAGTATCTTAACATCAGAAAACAGACCCTGACGCCAGAATCTTTTAAGTGCGTTTGTAATATCTTCTCCAGGAATCTGAATTTCTTGTCCTTTAGAAAGACCCGCAAAATTTATAAGTACAAACTCCTGACCTGCATACATTGTTTCCTCCACACCGGTCACAGTGATATCGGCTATGTAATACTTTTTTGGAGGTGCAGTGTAATTCACATCAACATCTCCTCTGTAAGCTACAGAAGTAGAATCATTGGTTTGCGCCAATATATGGTTATGTGAAATTAATGCGATTAACAGAAGTAAATTTAGTATTCTCTTCAACATTATTATAATTTCTTTTCGCTTACTTTTCCGTCGTATTCAATTTGTTCACTAATCTTACCGTATCTTCTTTCACGTCCCTGAAAGTCAATAACAGCTTCAAGTAGATCTTTTTCGCCGAATTCAGGCCAATAAACATCTGTAAAGTAAAATTCTGCATATGCACATTGCCATAAAAGAAAATTACTAATACGCTGTTCACCACCGGTTCGAATTAAAAGATCAGGATCGGGAATATTACGGGTCGTAAGATACATACTAATGGTTTCTTCACCTATATTGTTTATATCTAAAGTTCCTTTTGCAACATCGTTCGCTATATTTCTGGTTGCTCTGGTCAACTCCCATTTAGAAGAGTAGCTTAATGCAATAACTAATGTTATCTGTTTCCCTTCTTTTGTTTGATTTATACATTCTTTTAGTGCAGCACTAGCATATTCAGGTAAACGTTCCATATCCCCAATACACTCAACTTTAACACCATTTTTCTTCATCTTTTCGGTCTCTTGACTAATGGCATATACCATTAGATCCATGAGTCCGTTAACCTCATCGGTTGGTCTATTCCAGTTTTCGGTTGAAAAAGCGTATAAAGTTAAGTATTTTATTGATATTTTAGAAGCTGCATCTACAACTCTACTTATCGCTCTAACACCTTCTTTATGTCCTTCACCTCTTTCAAGTCCTTTGGCTGTAGCCCATCGACCGTTGCCATCCATTATAATGGCTACGTGAGCGGGTATACGGTTCTTATCTATATTGTCAACTAACGACATATTTTAATGCTACAAAATGTTACATTCCTCGACATGGAACTTCGCGTGACTTGAACTCCCATGTTATGAAAATCAGAGTTAATGAATACCAATCTCTATTCTTCAATAAGCTGTTGCTTATGCCGAATGGTTCATCTAAATTCCAATTATTCTGATTGCTTGAGACATCAAAATCATCTGCAAACAATTTACGCATGGAAAACTCTAATCCTATATTCAACCTGTTCTTTAACTTATACTTAAATCCCACTCCTACGGGGATATTTAGACCTACAAATTCATTCTCACCAGTGGCATATGTAACACCTGAACCAGTAAAAATATATGGTGTGTATGGTTTTGTTCCAATATAATCGTACTTGTCACTGTAGGGTAAAAAATTAAACTCAGCCTGAGCTCCAAGCTCGGCAAATTTGCGGTTAAATATAGCATTCTGTTCAAAAGGATAACTGTTTCCCGAGTAAATACTATTACCTGAAACGCTTCCTGCGATCATATTTGCTTTTATAGACCAATGAAAAGTAGCATTGTATCTAAACAGAACTCCACCTGATAATTTTGGATTTAAGTATGGTTTTGTTCTATTTGCATCACCCATATAAAACGATGTACCTGCTGCTCCTCCTACTTCATACATGAACTCTTGAGAGAATGCTTTTTGAGTAAAGAATAAAGCGAGTACAGCCGTAAATATAAAAGTGATTAATCTTTTAATCCTGTGCAAATTTATTAATTCTCCCTCTCCATACATCATCAATTTGGGTCTGGGTTTCAGATACTCCTCCGAATATCCATATGTAATTATTTAAATCGGTAATAACCGATGCTCCTTTTCTAAA
>DATGMV010000024.1:0-3412 GCA_035307185.1 Fermentimonas sp.
AGAGCGTCAACTTTTAGAAATGAACCATCCTGCAGGAAATAGTCCGTTAGTTGTTTATCTCCTGTAATGTGCTTGTTCTTCTCATACGTATTCTTCAATACATTCTGACCGGCAATATTTGGAATCCCATAATACATCTCAGTCATATTAAATACATCCTGCCCTAAATGGCTGCGAAGGTAAACTGTCATATCCCAATTTTTATAACCTACCGAATGATCCCAAGCTACAATTAATTTTGGAATGGCATTGCCTATGTATCTCTTATCTGCAATACTACGCTGCGAAGCAGGAATTACATTGTCATCTTTATCATAAATCAGATAACCTCCGTCATCGTCAAAACCTGCATGCTTGAAAATAAAGAACTGACCAATCTCGGTACCTGGCTGTAACCTAACTGCATTACCCGGTGCTCCCGGTGATGGGAAAGTCATTCTATCCTGAAAGGTCGAACTTCCACCAAGGTGATTAATAGTTGTAGTGTTTTGAGAAAATCTCATGGTGGAGCTGTAATCCCAATTTTGCGATCTTACGATATCTGCACCAATCTCAAACTCCCAACCCTGATTTTCAAGGTCACCACCATTCATCAGAGTTGTTGCATAAACGTTTGGTGGTTGAGGAACAGCAATATTATAAATCATTCCTTCAACTTTACGTGAGTAGTAGTCGAACTTACCATAAAGCCTATTATTGAAAAGAGAATAATCAATACCAAGGTTCCATTCTTTTTTCTCTTCCCATTTAAGATCAGGGTTTACATTTCTTCTGGCACCGTAGCTCTTAACCAACATGTTATTGTAATTCCACCAAGCACCATCGGATGAGTACATAGGAACAGAAAGTCCTGCAGTGAATCCATTATTTCCTACTACACCATAACCTGCTCTCACTTTCAAATCGCTTATGAAATCTATATCTTCCATAAAAACTTCATTAGAGATTCTCCAGCCCCCCGAAAGAGACCAAAATGTACCCCATCTGTTGTTGGGCCCAAACTTTGAAGAGCCTTCGTGTCTTAGGCTTGCTGTAGCCATATATGTGTCATCATAAGAGTAGTTTGCTCTTCCGAAGAATGAAACTAACCTGTCTCGAGGTGATTTGTTCGACGACATTGATGCTCTACCCTCATTCAGATAAAGTCCAGATCCAATATCCCAGATAGCTGTACTGTTAACAGGGAAATCGCGATTCCTCAAGTTGAAACTTTCGCCGTTGATTTCTTCAAAACTATGGCCTATAACTGTATTAATATTGTGCTTTACATTGAAAGTCTTATTGTAATTGAAGTATGCCTCTGCCGATGTCTTTTCATTTTTCGAAAATGCATGATATCCATTACCCGCAACCATTGCATCTACAGACTCTCTGTGATTGGCTGAAGTGTATTGAGTTTGCTGAGTGGATACCAATTGATAACCAATTGTTCCCTGAAGATAAAGTTCAGGTGTAAAATTAACTCTTGCAACTCCATCGGTTGTAAGATACTTATTCATAGACTTTGCTGATCTAAGTTGCACATGGGCAAGCGGATTATATTGCAGACCTTGACCTGCCATAATATTATATCCTGTTATATCATCCTCGTCAAAAGCTGTTTCTGTTGGGTTCAACAGAAGAGCCATCTCAAAAATACCAGGACCACCTGCTTCATTCCTGTCTAAATGTCTGTAGTTTGTGTGTGTTCTAACCTCCAAGATATTATCGAAAAATCTGAAGTCAGTGTTAATCCTTCCATTATAATCCTTTCTGCTATCACCAATAGCTAACCCTTGCATATCTTGATAAGAGAGAGAAGTGTAAATTCTGGAATTCTGAGAGCCTCCCGACATTGTAAGAACATGCCTGTTTGTAATTGGAGTTCTGGTAATCAGATCAAACCAGTCAGTTTTATGTCCATAATCTGTGCCAAGTCCTGCTTCTACAAATTCCTCCGCATTTAGCACCTCAAGTTGCTTGCGAGTGGTTTCAAACATCATCTCACCTGTGTAAGATAATCGCATTGGACCTTCTTTTGCTTGTTTTGTTGTAATTAAAATTACACCACCCGTAGCTCGAGTTCCATAAATAGCACCTGCAGAAGCATCCTTTAAAACATCAATTGATTGAATGTCCTCCTGATTTATTGCTCTAAGATCTCCCCCAGGAACTCCATCTATAACAATTAGAGGACTTTGAGAAGCATTTATGGAGGCTATTCCTCTAAGTTGTAGGGTTGAAGATGAGTTAGGACTATCGTTTCCGGAAATTGTCAATCCCGAAACTTTACCTCTTAAAACAGTGCCAATAGTAGAACCTGTAAGGCCGCTCACCAGATCATCTGCATTTACAGACGATATTGAACTGGTTACTGCTCTTTTCTCCATTGTACCGTAGCCAACAACAACTAATTCATCAAGTAGTTGCCGATCTTCCTGAAGAGTAATTTCAATAAAATCGTTATTAACTGTGCTGATCGTTTGGTCGTCATAGCCGATGTAACTGATGTTAATTGATGCGTCGTTAGAAACTACCAAAGAGAAGTTACCATCAATATCGGTAACAGTTCCGTTAGTAGTACCAACTTCTATAATGTTAGCACCAATCACTGGTAAACCAGTCTCATCAATAATTACTCCCGAGACTTCTTTCTTTTGATTATTCTGAGAATAACCTGGTAATGACAATGTTGTCATTACTATTACCATCAAAAACAATGTAATAAATCGCATACTTGATGGTATAGGCATACGAAACTCTGTAACAAAATGGTTTTTTTGCATAAATTTTGTGGTTTTTGATAATGAATAAATAAATTCAAGTAATTCTTTACTCATTCACAAAGAAAGCATTTTTTTGTTACAGATTGACAGCGAGGTTGACTTAAAGCGCCCTATTTATCAAACTTTAGGTAATATTTCAACATGCCTAACATGAACTTTTAAATATGTTTAAATATGTTGCTTGGGGGTGCTTAAAACTATCCTATGTTTTTTGCTATAATACTTAGATATGCTTGATATTATATCAAAAATGTCATATAAATGAATTAAAAGTTGCATATAGATTTTAATTTCTATACTTTTGTGTTCTATTTAATTTTAGGTTGTTTGCATGTCGGTTTGTTAAAAAAAGTTTGAAGTAGGGTTATTTACTTCCTGTACCGTTTCTGGTTAAATAATAGGAAAGTGTAAACAAAGTGGCACTTATTATTGCTTTTTGGCGCAAAAGGATAAAAAAAAGTGCTAAAAATTACGTATATTAAATAAATGACTTATATTTGCGAAGTGGAGTTTACCATGCAAATGTTAATGTTGTTAATTAATCGTTGTTTATATATTATGGTGTACCACAAAATTACCGTAGAAAACAAGATAAGTTGAAACAAACAAGTAATATAATAGAATGAAAGTGTTTAATTAAAAAGTAG
>DATGMV010000025.1:0-2005 GCA_035307185.1 Fermentimonas sp.
GTTTCTTTCAGACTCAAAGATGGGGTTTCTTCCCTTCAGCAGGTTTAGCCTGGAGCATTTCTAATGAGGAATTTTTTGAGCCACTTAAAGATAAAATAAATAATATGAGATTGCGTGCAACTTATGGTCTTGTTGGTAACGACGCTATAGGATCTGGACGTTTCTTATATCTATCGGAAGTAAATCCAAATGCCTCCGGTATGGGTGCGACCTTCGGTAGGGAAAACAGTTATTCACGCAACGGTTATTCAGTAGTTCGTTATTCAGACCAGGATATTACTTGGGAAACAGCAAGAAAAACAAACGTTGCTCTTGAACTTGGGTTATTTAACAACATGAATATTATTGCTGAATATTTTACAGAGCATAGATATAATATTCTACAAGAAAGGGCATCTACCCCCGCATCCATGGGATTATGGACCACTCCTTCGTCAAATGTTGGTGAAGCAGGAAGTCATGGTGTTGATATTTCTATGGACTACAACCACTATTTTAGAAATGACATGTGGATGCAAGCCAGAGCCAACTTCACTTATGCAACCAGTGAGTTTAAAATATTTGAAGAATATGACTATCCCGGTGCTCCATGGCGTTCAAGAGTAGGATACCCTATTAATCAGCGCTGGGGATATTTAGCTGAAAGTTTGTTCGTCGACGATGCAGAAGTATCCAATTCGCCTCGTCAGTTTGGTGAGTATGGTGCAGGTGATATCAAATACAGGGATTTAAATGGAGACGGTGTTATTACAACATTAGATCAAGCCCCAATAGGATATCCAACAGTGCCTGAGATTGTTTATGGATTTGGATTTTCATTCGGATATAAGCAGTTTGATATATCAGCATTTTTCCAGGGACAGGAACGTGTATCATTTTGGATAGACCCACAAGCTACAGCACCTTTTACTCCTTATCATTACAACGACACTGAAAGAAACTCATCAACAATTTTTACAAACCAATTATTAAAGGCTTATGCCGATAGCTACTGGTCAGAAGAGAATCGGGATATTTATGCTTTGTGGCCAAGACTCAGCACATATAATATTCAAAATAATACTGTGAACAGTACCTGGTTTATGAGAAATGGATCATTCATACGTTTAAAACAACTCGAAGTTGGTTACACTATTCCTGATAATGCATCAAGAGCTATTGGAGTTTCCGGAATGAGAGTTTATGCAAACGGAACGAATCTGCTAACATTGAGCAAATTCAAATTATGGGATGTTGAAATGGGTGGAAATGGTTTAAGATACCCTATACAACAGGTATTCAACTTAGGTTTATCACTTACATTCTAATATGCACAACATTATGATAAAAAAAATTACAATATTTATATCTACAGCTATTCTCTTTCTTTCGTGCGATAGCTATCTTGATGTGGTACCTGATAACATACCAACTATCGAGCAAGCATTTAACATGCGCACAACCGCGGAAAGATTTTTATTCACATGCTACAGTTATATGCCAAAGCATAGTAATATTGCCGAAAACCCGGCTTTGACAGCAGGTGATGAAATCTGGTTACACAACAATTATGCTCAATCTGGCTGGATGATTGCTCAAGGGTATCAGGAAGTGGTTAATCCTTATCAAAATTTTTGGCAAGGTCAAAGAAGTGGTAGAGATCTTTATCAGGCTATCAGGGACTGTAATATTTTCCTTGAAAACATTGATGAGGTGCCCGATATGGTACAGTCAGAAAAAAACAGGTGGAAAGCCGAGGTTAAGTTTTTGAAAGCCTATTATCATTTCTACTTATTGCGTATGTATGGTCCGATTCCTATAAAGAGAGAGAATCTACCAATTAATGCCTCACCAGAAGAGGTTAAAGTTTACAGAGACCCTGTTGATGAAGGCTTTGACTATGTAGTAGAATTAATTGATGAAGCGTTACCTGATTTACCGGTTTCAATTTTTGCAGAATCAACAGAATTGGGACGCATAACTCAACCTGCAGCACTATCAATAAAAGCATATGTACTGGTAGTTG
>DATGMV010000026.1:0-5237 GCA_035307185.1 Fermentimonas sp.
GATGGTGTTACAGTTGCAAAAGAAATAGATTTAGAAGACTCATTTAAGAACATGGGTGCTCAATTAGTGAAAGAGGTTGCCTCTAAGACTAATGATGATGCAGGTGACGGAACAACTACTGCTACTGTTTTGGCACAATCAATTATTGGCGTTGGACTCAAAAATGTTACTGCAGGGGCTAATCCAATGGACCTGAAACGTGGTATTGATAAAGCTGTTGCTAAAATTGTAGAAAATTTAAGAGAGCAAGCTGTTGAAGTTGGAGGTGATCTTAAGAAAGTTGAGAATGTTGCTAAGATTTCTGCAAATGGAGACGAAACAATTGGTAAGCTGATTGCAGAAGCTATGCAAAAAGTAAGCAAAGAGGGTGTAATTACTGTTGAAGAGTCAAAAGGTACAGATACTTATGTAGATGTAGTTGAAGGTATGCAATTCGACCGTGGATATATCTCACCATATTTCGTTACAGATACTGAAGCAATGAAGGTTGATTTTGAGAGTCCACTTATTCTTATTCACGATAAGAAGATTTCAGCTATAAAAGATCTTCTGCCTATCCTTGAAAAAGGTATTCAAACAGGTAAGCCTCTGTTAATAATTGCAGAAGATATAGATTCTGAAGCTCTTACAACTCTTGTTGTAAACCGCTTACGTGGATCACTTAAGATTGCTGCAGTGAAAGCTCCCGGATTTGGAGATCGCAGAAAAGAGATGTTGGAAGACATTGCAATCTTAACAGGAGGAACTGTAATTTCTGAGGAAAAAGGACTTACTCTTGAAAATGCAGAACTTGACATGTTAGGATCTGCCGAGAAAGTTACAATCGACAAGGATAACACTACAATTGTAAATGGTCTTGGTGATAAAGAAACAATACAGAACCGTATCGGACAGATTCGTTCACAGATTGATAAAACTACATCAGATTACGATCGTGAAAAACTTCAGGAGCGTTTGGCAAAACTTGCCGGTGGAGTTGCAGTACTATATGTAGGTGCAAATTCCGAAGTTGAAATGAAAGAGAAAAAAGATCGTGTACAAGATGCATTGTCGGCTACTCGTGCAGCAGTTGAGGAAGGTACTATCCCCGGTGGTGGTATTGGTTACATACGTGCAATTAAAGTTCTTGAAGGTCTTAAAGGTGACAACGACGATGAAACAACCGGTATAGAAATCGTTAAACGAGCAGTTGAAGAACCTCTTCGTCAAATTGTGGCAAATGCAGGTAAAGAAGGTGCCGTGGTAGTGCAAAAAGTAAGAGAATCAGATAAGAACTTTGGTTACAATGCAGCTACAGATAAGTATGAAGATTTGTATGAAGCAGGTGTAATTGATCCAACTAAGGTTGCACGCGTTGCATTAGAGAACGCTGCTTCTATTGCAGGTATGTTCTTAACTACGGAATGTGTAATTACAGATAAGAAAGAAGATCATCCGGCTCCTCAAATGCCGGCAGGTGGAGGAATGGGCGGAATGATGTAATTATCGTTTTGATAAATTAAATGTCTTATTTAAGCGTATAACTTGAAATGATAAATTGAAAGTTATACGCTTTTTCTTTTTCGATTCAACACCAAAATTGCCAAATCTTTTACCTTTTGTTATAAATGATGGGTATTTAACATTTAATCGCATATTGGAAAGTTGCTTAAAGCCTTATCTATCAATATTTAATTCAAAATAATGTAACCAAATCTTAACACAATTCTCATTATATTTTATTAGTTTTGCATTGATTTCTATTCATTATTAAATAATACAAATTTAGTTAAGACAATAAAACTATGGTAAGAAATTTAAAGTTTTTGTCTGTAGCATTTTTTTTAATAATTGCTACAATGATACAAGCTCAGGTAACTACCTCCAGTATGAGTGGTAGAGTTACCGATGTTGATGGTGCTGTGATTGGAGCCACGGTAGTGGCCACACATATACCATCAGGTACAACCTACGGTACTGTGACAAATATGGAAGGCCGTTACAACCTTAACGGTATGCGTGTAGGTGGTCCTTACACTATTGAAATATCCTATATTGGATATAGTGATAATATCACTGAAGGAATTATAATTAGTTTGGGTGAAAACTATTCACACAATGTAGTTATGCAGGAAGAGACTGTTGCGTTGGGCGAAGTTGTTGTAACGGCTTTACGTACAAAATTTTCTTCTGATAAAACCGGTGCTGTGACAAATATCACTAATACACAAATTGCTAATTTGCCTACAGTAAGCCGCAGTATTATGGATATTACACGTCTTTCTCCTTATGGAGGTAACGGTATGAGCTTTGCGGGAACAGATGGTCGTACGGCTAACTTTACTGTTGACGGAGCTAACTTCAATAATAACTTTGGTTTGAGTGATGCTCTTCCCGGTGGTGGCAATCCGATCTCCATTGAAGCAATAGAAGAATTACAGGTTGTTATTGCACCATACGATGTTCGTCAAACAAATTTTATTGGTGGTGGAGTAAACGCTATTACTAAATCCGGAACAAACACGTTAAATGCAAGTGCTTACGTATATCATAGAAACGAGAACTTGCGCGGAGATGCTGTTAAAGGTTTTCAAATTGATGGTGCGCGTGAAAAAGACCGTAATACAACGTACGGTTTCACATTAGGTGGTCCAATAATTAAAAATAAATTATTCTTTTTTGTAAATGCTGAAATGGCTAAAACGCCAACCATAGTCAATCGTTGGAGAGCTTCAACAAATGGTATTGCTAATCCGGACAGCTACATTTCACGTACAACAGAAAATGATCTCAAAAGAGTTTCAGATTTTGTAAGAAGTAAGTATGGTTATGAGACAGGGTCGTTTACAAATTTCCCTGCAGATGATAGTAATACGAAGTTGCTTGCTCGTTTAGATTGGAATATAACAAACCAACATCGACTGGCTTTACGTTATAATTATACAAAAAACCTTTCGTGGAGATCTCCCAATGCAACTTCAATGGATGGTGGTACACGTGTTTCTGAGGTAAGAATGTCACAAGCGTCAATGTCTTTTGCAAATTCAATGTATTCGCAAGATAATCTGGTACATTCATTTTCTTTTGACTTGAACAGTCGCTTATCAGACAACCTTTCAAATCAGTTTTTAGCAACCTTTTCTAAATTAGACGATATACGCGGATCTAATTCAGCGGAATTTCCTTTTATTGATATCTTGGAAGATGATCAAGCTTATATGTCATTGGGATATGAACTTTTTACTTGGAATAATGGTGTTCACAACAATGTATTTAACATTAAAGATGAGTTGACATACTACATGGGAAATCACAAGGTTGTTGGAGGTATTGCATATGAGTATAAGATGGCAGACAACGCTTATATGCGAAACGGTACAGGATACTATCGTTACACGAGTCTTGATGATTTCTTAAACGGAGGTGCACCTGAAGTTGTAAATCTAACTTATGGTTACGATGGAGAGAGTAATCCTGCTGCTCGTGTTAGGAGTAACAAAATTGGAGCTTATGCACAAGACGACTGGAGCGTAAACGAACAGTTTAAACTTTCATATGGTCTTCGTATCGACGGTCTTTTCTTTAATAATAGCGACTTGATGACCAATAAGGCTATCTATGAAATAGATTATTCAGGACGTAATATAGATACAGGTAAGTGGCCAAATGCAAGTGTTATGATCTCTCCACGTGTAGGTTTTGTGTGGGATGCAATGGGTGATAATAGTCTTAAGCTTCGGGGTGGAACCGGTCTCTTCTCCGGTAATTTACCCCTTGTATTCTTTACCAATATGCCAACAAACGGTGGTATGGTGCAATATCAGGCACAAATTAATGCTGCCACTAAAGTTTTTG
Organism: Fermentimonas sp.; assembly: GCA_035307185.1. Lineage (GTDB taxonomy): Bacteria > Bacteroidota > Bacteroidia > Bacteroidales > Dysgonomonadaceae > Proteiniphilum. The sequence goes on from DATGMV010000026.1 coordinate 3,835, forward strand.
ATGGTTACATAGGTGAGTTCATAGAAGACGAAAAAGGGGACAAATTTATTGACATGACACAGTTTGCCGGCGGTTTGGTAACCGATGCCAACGGAAACGCAACAATGGCTGCATTATACGAAAAATTAGCGTCTTTAGGATATCCAACAACTATTTCACCTGAAGATGGTACAGTTCCTTCGGCTATAGCTGCTGTAGATCCTAACTTTAAGATGCCACAAGTGTGGAAAACATCACTCGCTGTCGATTATTCACTTCCGACACCTTTTCCATCATCTATTACAGTAGAAGGGATTTTTAATAAAACCATTAACGGGGTTTCAATCTCAGACTGGAGCATTCCTTCAGTAGGTGGTTTTGCTCGTTTCAACGGTATTGACAATCGTCCAATTTATCCAGATGGATATCGTACAGGAACAAAGGCTTTCGTATTAGAAAATACGAGTCGCGGTTATGGATGGTCAGGTAACATAACTTTAAATGCACACCCTGCAAAATGGATCGATCTGATGGCTGCATACACACATACAGTTGCTAAAGATGTAACAGGTATGCCAGGTTCGAATGCTGAGTCGGCATTTACATATGTTCCTACAGTAGAAGGTCCCAACCATATTAAATTGCACAACTCTCAATATACAACACCCGACCGATTGGTGGCTGGACTTACAACTCACGACAAATCAGGCAATCACTATAGCTTTATATATGAAGGATGGCGCGGTGGTGCAAATTATTCATTTATGACTGTTAATGATATTAATGGTGATGGGTATAACTACGATGCAATATATGTTCCGACTGATGAGGAGGTGGCAAATAATCAATTCCGTTTTGTATCGCAAGACGATCAAACACGTTTTATGAACTATGTTCATGGAAATAGTTACTTGAAAAATCAACAGGGCAAGTATGCAGAAGCTTATAGTGTTTACTCTCCATGGGTACATCGTATCGATTTTAGCTATAAACATGATTTTGTTGTAAATACAAACAATTCAAGAAATGTATTACAATTAAGTTTGGATATTAAAAACGTTATGAATCTTTTCAATTCTCACTGGGGTGTTGCCAAATATCTTAATCCGGAAATTGGTACGGAGGCTCGCATCCTGAAGTATGAAGGGGTTGATCATGAGGGTGTTGCAACTTTTTCTACACCTTCTTCAATCAATGGTGATACTCAAACATTCACACCAAGTTACTCATTAGGGCAAACTTGGTATGCATCAATTGGTATAAAGTATATTTTCAATTAATTAAAAGGATTGACAAAATGAAATTAAAATATTTATTTCCATTAATCATCTCTGCGCTTATTGTAATGGTAAGTTGCGAAAATGAAGAAGCTGTGACACTACTTGACGAAATTCGAGTTTCATCTTCATATGTATCTATAGATT
>DATGMV010000027.1:0-3372 GCA_035307185.1 Fermentimonas sp.
TGGTTCGTTTATTTTATACTCTTTCTCGCTTGTAGTTCCCATGTCCTGATTCTATCTTTATAAAGGTTGTGATTGTTCATCTTAACAATATCAAGTGATGCATCAGAATTATCTTCCCATCTACGACACAGGTATAATATATCGTAAATTCTTCCAATTTGATAATTACGTGAGATATTTAGTCCTACTGCATAATCCTCTCCATAACTCGTATTTGGGAGTTTAATATCTCGTAAGACAGGAGTGTAAAAAGCTCTAGGGGCTCCCAAACCATTTATTCTTAATGCATTGTTACGACCATTTTCCGGAGTCCACTCTCTATGATCAATTATTCCCGGAGGTATCATTTCTAAGTCGAAGTTGGTCATTTGATAAGTTCCAACTACCATTGCACAATTTTGTTCGTAAAAAGCATTTACTATCTTCTGCAATGTTTTTTCATCGCTATACATATCGTCGCTGTCAAGTTGTACAACAAACTTACCACATTTATTGTGATGTACCCCATAGTTCCAACAGCCACCTATACCCAGATCATCCCTCTCGGGAATCAAATGTATCAAACGAGCGTCTTCACTAAAATCATCTATTGCCTCTGTTGTGCCATCTGTAGAGTGATTATCAACAATAATAAGATTAAATTTAAAATCTGTTTTCTGTCTCAACACCGATGAAATTGCATCTTTTATTGTTTTTATACGATTACGAACAGGAATAATTACCGATGCCTCATATTCAAAGCTGCCCATATTAAATTCAATAGGCTTAAATTCGGGTTTAAGATATGCACCAACATCTTTAAGGTGTTGAGTACATGCCTGCTCCATCTCTATTTGAACCTGACGGTTTTTAGGGTCTACATAATCAAATATTTTTTGTCCCGAATCTCTGGTATCTTCTTCTACTTCAGTATATAGATACTCATTAATATGAACAAGATTATTTTTCTGAGATAGTTTTAAGCGCAAATCATACATACCAGCAAACTTGTACTCATCGTGCTTCATCCTTTTCGCTGCCTTTTTGAGCAATTTAGTATTGAACATCATAACCGATCCAAAATTAAAATCATCTCTCAGGCTACCCTCCTGATAGTCAATTACAGGGTGGTTTTGCTTGTTATTGTTTGTTATTGCATAATAATCGGAGTACACCATTGCGGCACCACTATCTTCGGCTATTTGAACCATCCTTTCGAATGCAAAATAACCCGGTTTCAATTGAGATGATTTGATGTAAATTAATGTGTAATCGCCCTTAGATTTTTGAGCTATAGTTTTAATAGTGCTGCTGCTATAAAGAGAATCGATCTGTATGTTTTTACATCCTTTTATTTTATCTTTTGTGTCAGAAGGAGTCAATAGATATATTTTATTTATTGACTCGGTTTTCTGTAGCTCTGCTACTGTTTTATATGCCTGTTGAGGGTCAGTAAAAAGTATAAATGCATCAATCTTTTTCATATCTACATATTTTAAATTATTGCGTAAGATGATCATAGAATGTCATCATGATATTTTTAATAAGTTTATTTATACTACTCTGATCTGTAATCGATTCAATTGGGAAACCCAAAACACAACTATTATAATCATCACCTTTAAATAAAATGCCGGCACTTAAATTATTCTCAGAATAACGAAAAATTGTGAATGCGTTATCATTTGCCGGTTCAATTGCATCAGGATTTTCAACCACGTAGCCCTTGCTGTTTAGTGTATTAAAGTATTTGAAGTTGCTGTTAATCGAATGAAAAGGAGAAGGAACAGATTTTATATCTCCTGCAACTCCACCGTAGTTATTACGCCATTTGTACTTAAGAGTGTTTTGAGCCCAATCCTTATCTTTTATATCGGCAGAAGGATTGTCCCATAGGTCAGTACCAACAAATGCTCCACTAACAATTATATTGCCTCCGCTGTTACAAAAATAAGTAATTAATTGCTGATTCACTCTCGAGAAAGTTTTAAAAACAGGAGGTTTTGCGCCACGGGCAACTATCCATTCGCGCTGTTTACCCAATATCCAGTCGACAGTCTCATAATCAGTTAATTTAACTGCTCCCGATTCTACTGCGCTCGCAGAGCTTGAAGCAAAAGAATATCCTGCTTCTGCAAAAGCAGTTCCGTGTAAGTAAGGATAATCAAAAGTATTACCTGCAATTTTGCTGGTTTCATAATTAGCATCACTATCCCCAAACCCCGAGGAGTCATCATCCATCCACGGTACTACTCTTCTGAATTCGTGCATTAGTCCTGTAAAATGATAGTCTGCAATATATGGCACACCATTATCAAACCTGCCAGCAAAGCCGGCGATACTATCATTGGAAGTTGTAAAGCTCGAGGGAGCTGAAACTCTTGTAAATCCGTTTACTATCAGAACCTCTCCCTTTTGTTCAGATTTTCTGCAAACCGACAGTATTTCCGATGGAAAACTTATTCCACCGTCGTTTACTGCAACCACTTTAAAACTGTAGATTTGATCTTTTATAATTTCAGTTTTATAATTATTGTTGCTGACCAATATTCCATTATCAAATCCACCACCATTTACACGAGTGTATACAATATATTGAGTGGGAAAAGCTGTAGTTTCAGATTCATCAATAGTTGGGTTCCATTTTAACTCAACTTCAGTTTCACTTAAGAATGTTGCACTAAAATCTTTAACAGGCAGGGGTTGAACTACAAATGGTCTGTTGTATTGAGTTGCGATAAACTTAAGCATACCTTTATAAATAGATCTGCTTACCAGAAACCGAAAGGTGGGATCCAGACCGTAACGCATATCGGCAAAATTCTGATGTGATAGCAATTCAAGCAACATCGTTGGCACGTTGGGCATCCTTGCTTCAGCATAAGATCTGTTCCAAAGATGACGTCGTGTCCAGTCAGGCTCAAATTCCCTTCGAATATCAGTTACAATTTCTTCCATTATCAGTTCAGACAAATCTCGTGATGCCCATCTTGATTTACCATTTTCAAAAACCTCATCATTAACGTTTGTCATATAAATACCAAGAGTACCAACAATGGTGTCACCCCAAAATGTGCCGGCATCGGTATGAAAAGCAAAAGCCAGATCGAGTGGGATATTTAATCCTCCCTCATCAGGTAAAACTGAAGAACCTCCGGCAAGCCAATTAACCCATGCACCTCTGCTTGCATAGTCATCTACATAATCGTTCTTGCTTTCATTTCTGTTGTAAATAGAATCAGGGACACCAGACCACTGCATCCAATAACGCGCACCCTCTGTATATCTTGGATATCCGCTTATCTCAGGAGAATATTTTATTAAAGATCGGAGTTCGTTTTTAGAAGTGTCAACCGAAGAATAGGGCATTCTGGCTATATTTCCCATACCTCC
>DATGMV010000028.1:0-3875 GCA_035307185.1 Fermentimonas sp.
TGCACTTACAACAATGGGCTTTAGAGGTGAGGCGTTGCCTTCTATTGCTGCAATATCACAACTTGAGGTAAAGAGCAGACGTGAAGAGGATGAGCTTGGAACATTGCTAGTTATTTCAGGTTCTAAACTTGAGAAACAGGAGTTTATTGCATATAGTACAGGTACATCAATATCTGTAAAGAACATTTTTTTTAATGTACCTGCAAGGAGAAAATTCCTTAAGTCTAACGAAACAGAAAGGCGTAATATATTTACGGAGTTAGAGCGTATCGCTTTGGTTCATCCCGACATCGAGCTTGTGTTAATTGAGAATGATATTGAAACACTTAGACTTCCAAAAACAATTCTTAGGCAACGAATAGCACAGCTCGAAGGTAAAAATATTATTCAACAACTTATTGAGATAGAAGAGGAAACATCTCTAGGGAAAATATATGGATATGTTTCAAGACCCGAATATGCAAGGAAATCTAAGGCGAGTCAATTTTTCTTCGTAAATAAAAGATATATACGTCATCCATATTTTCACAGAGCTGTAACAACTGCATTTGAGCAATTGATTTCTCCAAATGAGAAACCAAGTTATTTTATTTATTTTGAGGTTAACCCAAACTCACTTGATGTTAATATTCACCCTACTAAAACTGAGGTGAAATTTGAAAACGAACAAGCACTATGGCAAATTCTTATGGTTACAGTTAAAGAGTCGTTAGGTAAATTTAATGCTGTGCCTACGATCGACTTCGATAGAGAAGATGCGCCTGAAATACCTATGTATAATCCTTCCGAAAATGTTGCAATGCCTAAAGTGAATCTAAACCCTGAGTATAACCCATTTAATCATCCCGTTGCAGCTACACATAGACCTTCGGCACCAAAGTTTGAATGGGAGAAATTATATGACGGGTTTGAAAAGGAAGGAGAGTTGTCAGTTGCACAAAGGTTAGACGAGAAACCATCTTTATTTAAGCCACAGGGTGAAGTGTTAAAAAGTAGCGAATCAGAACTTTTTCCCGAACATTATCAGTTCAAACAAAAGTATATACTGACTTCGGTTAAATCAGGATTAATGATTATTGATCAGCGCAGGGCACATATTAGAATCTTGTTTGATAAGTATTTAGAGCAAATAAAAGAGAATAAGGGTGTTTCGCAGCGAGTACTATTTCCAGAAGTAATTGAGCTTTCTGTTTCTGAAGCTGCTGCTTTGCCCGGTATTATGGATGATTTGGAAGCTCTCGGATTTGAATTAAGTGATCTTGGAAATTGTTGTTTTGCCATTCAGGGAGTACCCTCAGGTTTAGAGAGCAATAATCCATCACAGCTTATACGCAATATGATAAACAAGAGTATTGATACAGGAAGTGATGTTAAATCTGAAATTCAGGAATCAATGGCTCTTGCTTTAGCTAACTCAACAGCTATTCCCTATGGCAGAACGTTAACTGCAGAAGAGATGTTGCTCATGGTAAGCCAGTTGTTTGTATCATCTACTCCATCGTATACACCAGATGGACAGTTGGTAATAAGTCTTATCTCAGATGTAGAGTTAGATAAGAAAATGAGGTAAATTCAAATTGAAACCGCTTTAAACACATTTAAAACCTTATAATATGGAATATTCATTTTGCGGGAAAAGCGGATTACAATTGCCAAAGATTTCTTTAGGGTTATGGCATAACTTCGGTTTAGTTGATGATTTTGAGAATTCAAGAAAGATGATAGTTTATGCATTTGATCAGGGTGTTACACATTTTGATTTGGCAAATAATTATGGTCCTCCTCCCGGTTCGGCAGAATCAAATTTTGGGAAGATATTAAAACAAGATCTTAATTCACATAGAGATGAAATGATAATTTCCTCTAAAGCTGGTCATCTCATGTGGGAAGGTCCGTATGGCGACGGTGGATCGAGAAAGTATTTAATGGCAAGTATAAATCAGAGTCTGAAGCGTACCGGACTTGAATATTTTGATATCTTCTATACACACCGATATGATCCAAAAACTCCAGTCGAAGAAACAATGCAAGCCCTAGTTGATATTGTACGACAGGGTAAAGCATTATATGTAGGTATATCAAAATATCCTCCAGCTCAGGCGCGTAAAGCTATGAATTACCTTAAAGATAGGGATGTTCCATGTCTAATTTTTCAGGATAAATATAGTATGTTAAATCGTAAACCTGAAGAAGAGATCTTTGATATAGTAAACGAGTATGGTACTGGGTTTATAGCATTCTCTCCCTTGGCACAAGGACTTCTTACTGATAAATATCTTAGTGGTATACCAAAAGATTCGCGAGCAGCAAATCCTAATGGTTTTTTAAGAAGTCAGCAAGTTACAACCAATTTAGTGGATAAAGTAAAACAGTTAAAACTGATAGCCGAAGAGCGTGGGCAAACTATGGCTTCAATGGCTTTGTCTTGGGCTATGAGAGAGAAAGATGTAACTTCATTAATTGTTGGTGCTAGAAATGTTAATCAGCTTGAGGATAGTATAAAATCTTTATTAAATAGATCTTTCACAAAAGAAGAGTTAATTCAAATCGACTTAATACTTGACGGTGCTACATTATGACGAGGCTGAACATCTCTGCTATATTGATGATAACATTTGTTCTTATCTCTTGTAAAAGTGATATGCCTCGAACAAATGTTCCAGATGCTACAGTTAATTTTAGGCTACAGCTAAATAGCTATGATGATATTTTAAATAATAGTTTTGCATATAAGATTTTCACAGAGGAGAGTAGAAGAGCTTCTACAGACAGATTTGGATACTCTGGGTTGATGGTAGTTACAGGAAGGAGTGTGAACGAGATTTATGCATATGATCTTTGTTGTCCTTATGAAGGTAATAGAAATGTCAAATTAACACCACGCACTGATGGGAAAGCCGAATGTAAAGAGTGTGGATCACTGTTTATTACAATCTATGGTAATGCTATACCCGGTAGAGGTATGGTGGGGCTTGGTGTTGCAGAAAAAGGTCCTGCTTCAAAAGAAAGAGTTTCTCTTAAATCTTATGCAGTAGTGCCTTTGCAGCAGGGAGAATATAGGATTATAAATTAAGAAAAAAGTCTTTTTTCTGAACAAAAGTCTTTTTTTTGTGTTTAGAATACTCACAAATTTTTTAAGAACTAAGTTCTTTCGGAGTTTCAACCACACATATAACTGCTAATATTATTTAGATGAGAAAAGTTTATACATTTTCATTTTTACTGATCATCGGTCTTGTTTTATCGCAAATTTTGCCACATTTTTTTGGCAGTTCCTTTAACACATTCAAGGGGGTAACTGACTCGTTGCTATATATATCACTTGCGTTTATAATGATAAATGTTGGTCGCGAGTTTGAAATTAATAAAAAGCAGTGGCGCTCGTATGCTGTGGATTATGGTGTTGCAATGGGAGCAGCTGCTGTACCGTGGATTTTTGTAGCACTATATTATCTTTTTGCTGTTGCACCACCCGAAATGCGTATTTGGGAAGATGGCGATATTTGGAAAGAAACTTTTCTTCTTAGTCGTTACGCAGCTCCAACATCAGCCGGAATTCTTTTTACAATGCTTGCAGCTGCAGGATTGAGACATACTTGGGTTTATAAAAAAGTACAAGTCTTAGCTATTTTTGATGATCTTGACACGATTATTCTTATGATACCTGTTCAAATTCTTATGATCGGAATGCGTTGGCAAATGTTCGTTATCCTGATTGTGGCAACTGTATTATTATTGTTGGGGTGGAAAAAGATGAATAAGTACCCTATAAGTCAGAGCTGGCAATCGATACTACTTTACTCAGTAGTTTTATTTGCAGTAATTGAAATACTATACAGAATAACTACTCACTTTTACGGATCTGAAGGTAGTAT
>DATGMV010000029.1:0-5434 GCA_035307185.1 Fermentimonas sp.
TAAGTCGGCTATACTTACAAGGCTTTTAGTAAAAAAAGGAGCCGAGGTGCAAATAATAATTACTTCTGCAGGAAAAGAGTTCATAACACCTGTAACACTATCTGCTCTATCTGGAAAACCAGTTATTAGTGAATTCTTTGCTACTGGAGATGGCACTTGGCACAGTCACGTAGACCTTGGCCTCTGGGCAGATTTAATGCTTATAGCACCTGCAACAGCATCATCAATAGGGAAGATGGTAAGTGGCATAGCAGACAATATGCTAATTACCACATACCTATCAATGAAAGCACCAGTTTTTGTTGCACCTGCTATGGATTTAGATATGTTTAAACATGTAACCACACAGCGCAATATACAACAGTTGAAAAGTGATGGAGTAATGATCATAGATCCTGCGGTAGGCGAACTAGCAAGCCACCTCGAAGGCAAAGGTCGTATGGAAGAACCAGAGAATATTGTAAAAACGATCGAAGATTACTTCATGACACAAACTGTTATAGAGCAAGAAAAAACTATATTAGAACAAGATTTACTTAAAAAAAAAATACTAATAACAGCAGGTCCCACCTATGAAAAAATAGACCCTGTTAGGTTTATAGGAAATTATTCTTCGGGGAAGATGGGCTTTGCTATTGCCGAAGAGTGTGCAAAACGAGGAGCTGATGTTACACTAATTACAGGACCTACGGCACTAAACATCACACATCCAAATATTAAAAGGATAGATGTTGAGTCTGCAAACGAGATGCACAACGCTTCAACCAATATTTTCCCTCAAATGGATGTTGCAATATTATCAGCTGCCGTTGCTGATTATCGACCAACGCAACGTGTAGACACCAAAATAAAACGTAACAACAAGGAGGATATAACAATAAAACTAACTCCCAACCCCGATATTGCTGCTACTTTAGGAAAAATAAAAAAAGAAAATCAAATAACAATTGGCTTTGCTCTTGAGACTAACAATGAAGAAGAAAATGCAATAAATAAGATTGAAAAGAAAAACTTCGACTTTATTGTACTAAACAGCCTAAACGATACTGGTGCAGGATTTAGTGTAAATACAAACAAAGTAACTATTATCTCAAAAGAGGGCACTAAAACTACATTTAATTTGAAGTCGAAGCTAGAGGTAGCCAAAGATATTATTAACACCACACTATTCAATAAAACAATTAAAGCCGATATTAATACTCCCAACAAATCGGGATAGACAAAACCATTAAACTGACAAAACCATATATAATGAAACTATTGAAACTGCTACTTCTGCTTCTAATAATACACCTATCTTCAACCTTAACATCATATACTCAAACTTACAGATACCCTGTCACCGTACCTCCTGCCCTTAGCGGAGGGTTCGGGGAACTCAGAAGCAATCATTTTCACTCAGGTATAGATTTTAAAACCCAGCAGGTAGTAAATAAACCCATAGTATCAATAGAAGATGGGTACGTCTCCCGAATAAGCGTAGCACCCGGAGGTTACGGTCTTGCACTCTATGTTACTCACCCTTCAACAGGTCACACCAGTGTGTACGCACACCTCAACAGTTTCTCAAAAAAAATTGCCAATTGGGTTAAAGAGAAGCAGTATGAACAAGAGAGATTCAATGTAAATCTTTATCCAGGCGAAGGCACTCTAACAGTTAAGCGTGGAGAACAAATAGCTCTAAGTGGCAATACTGGCAGTTCTGGTGGCCCTCATCTACATTTCGAGATAAGAGATACAAGAAGTGAACATCCTCTCGATGCGCTTGAATTTTTATCACCTATTAGCGACACTCAAAAGCCCGATTTAAGGGGTATCGCATTTTACCCAAAATCAGAGAAAGGTATTTTAAATAGCAGCAACAATCCAATTAGAATAAATATTAGTAAGGATGCCAACGGCAATCCACTTACACTTGGCAGAACCATAAATGCATGGGGTAGAATTGGTGTTGGTGTTAAGGCATACGACCGAATGAATGGTCAGAACAACATATATGGAGTCAAGCATATACGGCTCTTTGTTGACAATAATCAGGTGTTTAGTAGCACCATCAATAGATTCTCATTCGATAAAACACGAATGCTTAACTCTTTTATCGATTTTGAAGATTGGAAGCTACGACGCTCATTTTATATGAAATCTTTCATAGAACCTGGCAACTCCCTACCCTTTTATAAGACTGTAAACAATGGCTATATCGATATAAATGAAGAAAGAGAATATAACTTAAGGTACGAGCTAGAAGATCACTATGGAAACACCCTAAATTATAATTTCAAAATAAATGGTGTTAAGCAATCAATTCCCTCTCAGCCAGAATGCGACAACTTCATGATATGGAACCTAAACAACTCATTTATAGATATGGGGGTCACTCTTTTAATACCAAGTGGCAATCTCTACTCAAGCTTCTGCTTCAAATATGATAAAACCCATAACAGCAAATACTTCTCCGACATACATCATATAAACGACAACCCCATTCCACTACACAACAGTGCCAACATTTGGATTAAACTAAACACAGACACTTTGCAAAATAGAAACAATTATGGCGTTGTAAGAATCAACAACAATGGCACTGAAAGCTGGGTAGGAGGAGAGTACAAACAGGGTGGACTATCACTATCTATAAGAGAGTTGGGCGATAAATATGCTGTTACGGCAGATAAAGCTGCTCCCACAATAACACCCCTATCACCTGAAAACTGGGTAAGTCAAAAAAGAATTCGAGTAAGGCTAACTGATAACCTAAGTGGCATTTCATCATTCAGAGGAGAGATTAATGGAAGTTTTGTACTATTTACACACGACTCAAAATCAACTGTATATACATATAACTTTGATGATGAGCGACTGACAAATGGTGAAAAACAAACATTTGTTTTCACCGCCACAGATGGTGCAGGAAACAGCAGCAGTTATAATTACACATTTAATTATTAACTAGTCTATCTCACTACAAATAAAATAGACAAAATGCTCGTGATTAAAGACTGTTTAATAAAACATCAAGGAAATTTAATTAATCAATAAGCCCCAGAGTCTCCTTCACAAGAGCAATCTCCCTTTCACTTCCGGTGTGCTTTCCCTCCACATCCGAAAGCTTCACGCACTCTTGCCACTCCTCTTTGGCTGTCATCTTACACCTAAAGAGCTTCATTACAATATTCATACTCCTGATATTATACCCAACATCATTAGTTAAGTTAGTACCAATACCAAAAGTAGCACCAATACGGTCACCGCAATAGTCCTTTATTTGCAATACTTTATCAACATTAAGGCTATCAGAAAACACAAGATACTTAAGTTTTGAGTCCACTCTAAGCTCCTCATATCGTTTTATTACTTTATCAACAAAAACAAGCGGATCGCCGCTATCATGTCTTAAACTAGTAAATAACGACGCATGCTTCTTACTGAAATTACGAAGGAAAACATCTGTAGTATAAGTATCGGTTAGTACCGTACCCAAATCACCATCATACACATTTATCCAGTCCTCCATCGACATATAGTTGGCCATCTTATAACCATAAATTGATCCATGAAACTGCACCCACTCATGAGGGTGAGTACCCGAGACATTTAAATTGTGCTTATATGCCATATAAACATTACTAGTTCCATAGAGACTGTCTCCAGCATGCTTTTTCAACAGTTCGGTTACCCTGTCCTCCACATCAAAGCTAAATCTCCTTCTCATACCAAAAAGTGAAAATGTAACACCATGCTCTTTCATCTTCACAGCCTTCTCAATAGCAGCCTTCTCCATATATTCCCTATCAGGATGCTTTCCAGTAATTCTAAAAAACAACTCAGAAACAGTTGCCAGAATGGGAGTTTCCCAAAGTGTTACCCTGTATAGCAAACCACTCGCTTCTATACGCAGTTTTCCGTTATTCATCCAAATATCAAGCTCAGACGGATCAAACCTGAAGCCTTTTAAGAAATCGATATATGTAGGAGGTAAATATGGCATATTCTTTCGCACAAACATCTCTTCACCCTTTGTAAGAGACAGTTCCGACATCTTATACAACTCATCTTTAAGCAGTTTGTCAAATCCTTCTGGATAGCTATCGTTACTCCTATCAACAAACTCAAACTCACCAAATGCCCTTGGGAATAGCTTAGAGTAAGCATAACTTGTGGTAAACTTATATAGGTCGGTATCAAGAATACTTTTTATAATTGGCATAATTTCAATTTTAAAAAGTGGTAAAGATAATAGATTAATCCCTTTTCACAACAATACAACCAACTTGTTGTTGTATTGTTATTAAAATTGAAAATAATTAATAAACTTTACATATGAAAGCAGCTGTATATGAACAATATGGTCCACCCGAAAGAGTTAAGATTTTAGATATCAATCAACCTATACCTAATAAAGATGAAGTGCTAATTAAAGTAATAGCCTCAACAGTCAATAGAACCGACTCTGGTTTTCGTAGTGCAGAATATTTCATTTCACGATTATTTAGTGGCCTATTACGTCCAAAACACAGGGTCCTTGGCTGTGAATTTGCTGGTATTGTTGAAGAAACAGGTAGCGAGGTAGAAGAATTTAAAATAGGAGACAGAGTATTTGGCTTTGACGATCAAAATTTCGGAGCCCATAGCGAGTACAAGGTTATAGGTGAGAAAAAAGCAATATCTAAAATACCAGACAACATCTCATTTAAAGAAGCGGCACCCATCACTGAAGGCTCTCACTATGCTCTTGAAAGTATAAGGGCGGCCAAAATCAAAAAAGGAGACAGAGTCTTAGTTTACGGCGCAACAGGTGCTATAGGCTCAGCTGCAATACAACTCTTAAAACATTTCAAAACACATGTTACTGCTGTTGTGAACACACAAAATGTGCAATTAATCAAATCTGTGGGAGTAGATGAGGTTATCGACTATCTAAATGAGGACTTCACAAAAACGGACAGAAAATACACATTCATATTTGATGCTGTTGGGAAGAGTTCATTTAATGCATGCAAACCTCTCCTAACCAAAAATGGTATTTATATATCCACTGAACTGGGCAAGAACAGCGAAAATATCTGGTATTCTATTATGGGTCGTCTCACATGGGGCAAGAAGGTTGTTTTCCCATTACCTACAATTAATAAAGAAGATGTAATATTCCTCAGAGATCTTGTAGAAAAAGGTGAGTTTAAACCTATAATAGACAGGGAATACAATTTAGTAGATATAGTTGAGGCTTACCGATATGTTGAGACAGGACAAAAAACGGGTAATGTTTTAATAAATATATAATGAAAGAACTAAAAAAGCGCCACATTTCTGCAGCGCCCTTTTAAATAAATCTATAAATAACTAGTTTTGTAAAAACCTGTAACGGTTAATTAGCACTAGTCAATTATCAAAATCAATTAAATTGCCTCCTCAATATTCCACACAAAGGCACGTA
>DATGMV010000030.1:0-8756 GCA_035307185.1 Fermentimonas sp.
AAATACTTCTTGATTGTATACTACAACTATATAATCAAGACAATATATGAACAAATGTGATGGCTTATCAATATTACACAAGCAATAAGATTTTTATTTCAATCTTATAGTTTTTAATTTATGAAATTAATGATTCATGAGGTTGCTAAATAGGAGTAAAGATGATCGATTATGATTGAGAGCCAGTGCAATGGAATATATTCATGTTACGTTAGGAATTACTCTTGAAAGATATAGTCGTCGTTGTGGTAATTGATTTTCGGAATACAGCTAAAAGAACAAATCCAGTTTAACTATGATAGAATTAAACAGGATGTGAAAGAAACAGTTAGTAGCGAAATGGAGCGGATTAAGAATGATTCAAAATTAAAGCATTTGGTGAAAGAAGATAGATAGAAGAAACAATGTGAATATTGGTTTCGAACACGTTCGAAAGCTCGGTTTTATTTTGCTTTTGCTTAAGAATTCGTTCGATAGTAGAAAAAAAATATGATATAGCTTGTCGCTGCTGGCGAAGGATTGATTTATTATTGATATAGCTTGCGTACTGGTCCGAAGGATTGATTTATTATTGATATTGGTTGCGTACTGGTCCGAAGGGTGTATTTAATTTTGATATTGGCTGTCGACTGGTCCGAAGGATGAAATAAAATTGTTTCTTGGTTTCTTGTATTGGCGGAAGGAGAAAAAATTTTTGATTTTGATGGAGCATTGATTTGAAGGAGTGGGTTATATTTTTTCTTGAAGAAGTAATTGGTGATAGAAGGCGGAAGCGGAATTTAATTTATGATAGAGTAAGGAGTAATTGAGTTTTTTCTGATATTAAAGTGTCGCGAACACTCTCTAAATAAAATAATATTCACTCTCCAATTGTATTTACCTAACATTATGCTTAATATTTGATAAGTACCAGAGAGAAAGTTTGTATATTTGGGACTATTAAAATAAACCAATCATAACGGTGACAAAATCGTTGACACAATCCATAAAAGAACAGAAAAAACAAATGTTTGAACAAGTATTTAAAAATATAGACGACATTTTGCACAAAGATGCTGGATGCGGCAGTGAGTTAGATTATGTGGAGCAGACCAGTTGGGTGTTGTTTCTCAAATATATCGACGATTTAGAGAAGGATAAAGAAACAGGGGCGCTGCTATCGGGCACAACCTACGAAAAGATAATTTCTCCCGAATACAGATGGACTACTTGGGCAGCACCTAAGTTGGAAAACGGAAAAATAGACCACAATGCCATGACGGGAGACGATTTGATAGACTTTGTCAATCGCGACCTCTTTCCCTATCTCATGAAGTTTAGAGAGAGTGCAAAAGGACCCGACACGATTGAATATAAAATTGGTGAGATATTTAGCGAACTCAAAAACCGCATACAAGATGGCTACAACCTGCGTGGAGTAGTTAGCTTTGTTGATCAATTGCGTTTTCGCACCCATGCCGAAAAGCATGAGATGAGCCACCTCTACGAAGCCAAAATACAGAAAATGGGCAATGCCGGTCGCAATGGGGGTGAGTATTACACACCCCGTCCACTCATTAGAACCATTGTGAAAGTAGTTGACCCTAAAATAGGGCAAACCATTTATGATGGAGCAGTGGGTTCTGCTGGGTTTTTGGTAGAAGCTTTCGACTATCTCAACAAAAAAGGACTCTCTACAAAAGACATAGAGACACTACAACGCAACACCTTCTATGGCAAAGAGAAAAAATCGCTTGCCTACATTATTGGAGTAATGAATATGATATTACACGGAGTGGAAGCTCCCAATATTATTCACACCAACACATTGGCAGAGAATATATCGGACATTCAAGAGAAAGACCGTTATGATGTAATTCTTGCCAATCCTCCCTTTGGAGGTAAAGAGCGTGCCGAAGTGCAACAAAACTTTCCTGTGAAAACAGGTGAAACTGCCAGCTTGTTCTTGCAACATTTTATAAAGATATTGCGTGCAGGAGGCAAGGCAGGTATTGTTATCAAAAACACCTTTTTGAGCAATACCGACAATGCTACTGTTGCCATTCGCAAAGAACTATTGGAGAGTTGCAACTTGCACACTGTGCTTGATTTGCCAGGAGGAACATTTACAGGAGCAGGAGTGAAAACAGTGGTGCTTTTTTTCGAGAAAGGAAGCAAAACAGAGAAGACATGGTTCTATCAATTGAATTTGGATAGAAACTTGGGTAAAACCAATCCGCTCAACGAGCAGGATTTGACCGAGTTTGTGGAACTACAAAAGACTTTTGCCAATAGCGAAAACTCGTGGACTGTGGATATGAAAGATGTTGACCAAACAACTTTCGATTTGAGCGTGAAGAATACCAACACACCCGAAGCTGCTCCATTGCGCGACCCTCGTCTTATTATTGAAGAGATGAAGCTATTGGATGAGGAGAGTGCGGAGATTATGAATGAGATATTGGAGGTGATATGAAAGAAGGATGGATAACAAAAGAAATTAATACCGCTTGTGAAGTTGAATATGGAACAAGAGTAGTACGTAAACGAGATGGTGGAACTATTTATCCTGTTTATGGTGGAGGTGGTGCAACTTTTTTTATGGATATATATAATAGAGAAGATGCTTTAGTTATTGCTCGATTTGCAATGTCTGAAGAGTGTACAAGGTTTGTTGAGGGCAAGTTCTTTTTAAATGATAGTGGACTTACTGTAACACCTAAGAATGCAGATGAGATATTACCAGAGTTTTTAAACTTGCAAATGCTATTTTTGAATGATTATATTTATTCACTGTCAAGAGGAGCAGCACAAAGAAACTTAAACGTTCCCGCGTTTAGAAAAACATTGATTAATTATCCTGAATCCTTAGACGAACAACACCGCATCGTCTCCATCCTCGACCACTGCTTTAAAGCCATAGACAAAGCAAAAGCCAATGCAGAACAAAACTTGCAGAATGCGAAAGAGTTGTTTGAGAGTTATTTGGAAAATGTTTTTGAAGAAAGTAATGGGGAAATAATTGAACTCAATAAAATAACTGAAGTCAAAGACGGAACTCATGATAGTCCTAAATATGTAAAAGAAGGCATACCATTTGTTACACAAAAAAACATCAGGTTGACAGGACTTACTTTAGAAGATACAAAATTTATCAATGATGTTGATCACGAGAAGTTTTATAAAAGGTCAAATGTTGCATTTGGAGATATACTTATTTCTATGATTGGCGCTAATAGAGGTATGGCGGCAATAGTAGATAATGAAATCGTTTTTAGCATAAAAAATGTAGGATTGATTAAATCAAATAAAAATATAAATAACAGATATCTTCTTCATTATTTATTATCAAGGAAAGCTCAACAATATGTGAAAGATGCATCAAGTGGTGGAGCACAAGAATTTATAGGTCTGACAAAGCTGAGAGCTTTTCCGATACCTATTGTTTCAATTAGAAAACAGAATGATATAGTATCTAAGTTAGATGCATTACAAACCCAAACCCAAGAACTCCAATCCTATTACCAAACGAAAATTGACGACTTAGAAGAACTCAAAAAATCAATCCTTCAGAAAGCATTTGCAGGAGAGTTGAAAACTGAAAAGATGGTGGAGGAGATGGAGGAAGTTGAGTTGTAAAGCAAAATGATAATAGCACAAACGTCCTGAAAGGACTTCTAAATTTAGCCCAACGCAACGCGTTGGGGTTATATAACGGTAAAACCACCTCGCCCTGAAAGGGCAGGTTAAAAATATGAAAAGATTAATTGTCCTTTCAGGACGCTGGTGGAATTGTAATATTAAACCCGAGGCGTTGCCATCGGGCTAAATTAATAATGGCTTTCAGCCATACCAATAAAAGATTAACCGCTAGCGCCGATTTGCAATCGGTGTGTTACGAAGTAAAATGATAATGTATGCAATATAAAGAAATATAATTTCGCTTTAGCGACACACGCTTTGCAAAAGCGCGCGAGCCATAATCTGTGCTGCGTAGCAGAAGAATAAGAGTGTGAAGATGAGCAATTTCGCTACGCTACACACGGGTTACAAACCCGCGCGAGCGGCAGGAGTATAACTGTTGAATTTACAAATATCAATGCAGTATGAAGCCGGAGATAGAAAAAGGAATTAATTTAATCATAAATGAATGTGAAAAAAACGGACAGGTGTATATTACTATGTGTACACCTGAAGCGATACACAATGCAATTCCAAAAGCTAAGACTTTAGAATTAGTACAGAAAAAAGGAAAGCACTCTTATGGGTTAACTAATAAAGGTTTAAGAGCAATTGAATTGGGAGGTGTATCACAATATCTCAAAGATTTAAAATCTAAAGAAGATAAAGAGGCACTACTAACTGATTTAAGTATCGAACAACTAAAAGGTAGTATATTTCAAGTAAAGTATTGGTGGCTACTTTTGTTAATAAGTGGATTTATAGGCTTTATTACAGGAAATATTGAATTAATAATAGGATGGTTTAAATAGGTCTGCCCCGTTCGCGCCGATTTGTAATCGGTGTGCTGCGAAGCAGAAAGAATATAAAGAGCAAATTCGCTACGCGACACACGGGTTACAAACCCGCGCGAGCGGAGTAAACTAATATAGAAAAATAATATATAATGAAAACAGTAAAAATTAATTTAGGTTTTTTTAAAATGGTGAGTTTAATAGTATTAGGACTTACTGGATTTAGTTGTGCAGGTTCTCAACACACGATTGGTTCAAATGATGCAAAAGCTGCAATGAATACTAATGAGATTATTATTCATACTAATTTAGATGCTAAATCAGCTTATAAGAAAGTAGCTGAAACTTTACAGAATTTTGGATATACATTTCGGTCTACTGATGAAACTTTAAAAAGCATTTCAACAGAATTTAGAGGAGTTTCTCAGCGATGGGGTGTTGACAATACATTTGTACGTATTGGTGCAAATGTAAAAGGAGAATCAAATTCTGAAATTTCAATAAGAGGCTGGTTTAAAACTCTCGAAAATGAAGATACTGAAACTGGTCAAACGATAAAAAAGTTTGGTCAAAATGGTTCTCCAGTGCGAAATGCCTGGAAAGAGATGTTTCAAGTGGCAGAATCTTTGGGAGATTCTTTGAGTTATAGATGATAGATTGTATATTGATTACGGGCTTGTTCGCCCTCCCTCGCTCTCGCCGATTTCCAAATCGGTGTGCTGCGTAGCAGAAGAAAGAATAGTCAAAAGAAACAATTTCCCTACGCGACACACGGGTTACAAACCCGCGCGACGGTCAGCAGAGGAAATATATAGCAATAAGCTTAGATAACTACAAAAATTATATTTCTATGACACGAGAAAAAAATGATGATATACCTAATATTATAGAAAGCTGGACAACTATGTCTAAACCTAATGAGCCTATAGAAGTATACGAGGGCGAGTTCATCTTAAAAAACAACAACGACGAAAAAGTTAGAGTTAAAGGCAGTATTACATTTGAATGGCTGCCACGGTTAGGCTTGTCGTTTTCGGGTGAAGTTTTGGAAGAATGTCCTGATGATTTTTTTAACCTCTACAATAAGTATAAAGTAATTGCTGAAAATTTCGAGTTTGATAATGCCTTAATCCTGAATAGTAATACTAAAACAAATTATCAAGAATACTTTAAAATTACAACTATAAAGGGTATAATTACAGGACAGCCTGTAAAAGGTGACATTACTATACCTGTAGAAAAGGTTCAGTTTTCAATACCTAATCTTAGAGATTATTTTGGTGATATAGTTAAAAAGGTTAGTGGTAATACTAGCAAAAAAATAAGAGGCAGAATAAAGTTAGAAAACGATGATTATACAATTATACTTGACAAGTGTATAGATTATGAATCAAGGCAAAAAGCTCTAAAAGAAAATGGGGGTTATTTCATTTTATATAATGGAGAGATAAAAAGTCGCAATGGAGCAGTGAAACTTTATGATGTCAACGATGTTTTGTCTTGTCTTAATAGTTTTATTACATTTTTGAATGGAAGGCAAACTGCTGCATTATTTTTAGAAGGTGTATGTGGAGGTAATGTAATTTGGACTGATTATTCTAAAAGATATATTCCTCTTTATGACCACGCTGTTTCTTGGAATTATAAAGATTCAACAGAAGGGTTTAATGAATTATGGAAAAACTTTAGTGATTGTTGGAAAAATGACAAAATGAGTTTGCACTTTGTAATTCATAGATATATTGAGGCAAATAATAGTGTTTTTATTGTGGACTCTATAGTTACGGCTCAAACCGCTTTGGAGTTATTATATAATTGGTACATAGTTGAACAAAAAAAGATAATAACTAATAATCACTCGCAAGGTTTAAAAGGTGCTGCAAATAAAATTAGACTTTTATTATCTCAATTAAAAATTCCATTTGAAATACCGGAGCATTCTACAAACTTAAAAACTTTTATTAAACAGAAAGGAAAGATTAATGATGGTCCTGATGCAATTGTTCAAGTAAGAAATGCAATAATACATACCCAAGAACGAAAAATAAAGTTTCTTGAGCAGATAAGTGCTGAAGTCAATAACGAAATAAGAAATCTTGCTATCTGGTATATTGAAAGGATATTACTTAGAATGCTGAAGTATAAAGGCAAATACAACAATAGATGTTCAAGTATTAATACTGTAGAGGCAAAACAATAAACCAGAATAACTAAGTAGCATTATGAACGAAGCCGAAACAAGAGCAGAACTGATAGACCCTAAACTGAAAGAGAGTGGATGGGGTGTGGTGGAAGATGCACGGGTATTGCGCGAACGTGATGTGTGTAAAATAACCGATGGCAGAATTAAGGTGGGTGGCGGAAGAGGCAAACCACTCATTGCTGACTATATTTTGCAATACAAAGGCATCAAATTGGCTGTTGTTGAAGCAAAGAGTAGTTTGTTGCCAGTAGGCGAGGGAGTAGCGCAAGCAAAACTGTATGCTGAGAAGCTGCAGTTGAAATATACTTATTCTACCAATGGACGTGAGATATATCAGATAAATAGAGAGACAGGCAAAGAAAAGTTGGTTGACAGATTTCTATCTCCACAAGAACTGTGGGACGAGGAGTATAGCGATGTAAATGAATGGCGCAACAAGTTTGCAGCTATCCCTTTCGAAGACCGTTCCGGTACATGGCAACCACGCTACTATCAAGAGATAGCTGTGAATAGAACTTTGGAAGCTATTGCTCAAAAGAAGAAACGCATTCTGCTTACATTGGCTACCGGAACAGGAAAAACTGCTATCGCTTTCCAGATTGCATGGAAGCTTTTCCTTACTCGTTGGAATCTTTCTGCAACTCAATCATCGGGTTACTATGCTTCGCGCCGTCCTCGCATTCTATTTCTTGCCGACCGTAATATATTGGCAGACCAGGCTTTCAACTCATTCTCTGCATTTCCCGAAAATGCAATGGTGCGTATCAAACCAAGCGCAATAAACAAAACAGGTATAGTGCCCATGAATGGCAGTATCTTTTTCTCTATTTTTCAAACATTGATGACAGGGACTGACGATGAAGGAATGGCAACTCCCAACTATCAAGAATACCCAGAAGACTTTTTCGACTTTATAGTTATAGATGAGTGTCACCGTGGAGGGGCTAATGATGAGAGTACATGGCGCTCTATTCTGGAATATTTTGCTCCTGCTGTGCAATTGGGATTAACTGCTACTCCAAGACGACAAGACAATGTGGACACCTATCAATATTTTGGCAATCCTGTTTATGTGTACTCGCTGAAAGAGGGTATCAACGATGGTTTCTTGACTCCCTTTAAGGTAAAACGGATTCAAACTACGCTTGATGACTATGTATATACCAGTGATGATGATGTGATAGAGGGCGAAATTGAAGAGGGGAAGGTCTATGAAGAGGAAGATTTTAACCGAACCATTGAGATTGTAGAACGTGAACAGCACAGAGTAAGAACTTTCTTGAATGAAATGGATCAACGTGAGAAGACGCTTGTCTTTTGTGCTTCGCAAGGACATGCTGCTCTGGTGAGAGATTTGATTAATCAAAACAAAGAGAGCAAAAACCCTAACTACTGTGTGCGGGTTACTGCCAATGATGGAGAGATTGGCGAACAGTTTTTGCGCGAATTTCAAGACAATGATAAAATTATCCCTACCATTCTTACTACTTCACAAAAGCTGTCTACAGGTGTTGATGCTCGTAATATTCGCAACATTGTATTGATGCGTCCTGTGAATCAGATGGTGGAGTTTAAACAGATTATTGGACGTGGTACACGCTTGTATGAGGGGAAAGAATACTTTACGGTGTATGACTTTGTGCAGGCTTACAAGAAATTTTCAGACCCGGAATGGGATGGACCTGCTGAAACTGTTGAGGATTTGTGTGGTGAATGTGATGTGTGTGGAAAATTGCCTTGTGAATGCAGTGAACTTAAAGAACCAGAAGAGAAGTTTAAACGCTGTGAAGTATGCGGTAACTTGCGTTGCACTTGTGAGAAGTCACCAGTAGAACCTTGTTCGGAGTGTGGCGAGGTGCCTTGCACTTGTCCCAGAATTGTGAGGGTAAGACTGGCTGATGGTAAAGAGCGTGAGATACAACACATGATTTCCACCCTATTTTATGATGCCGATGGTAACCCAATCTCATCGGCAGAATTTTTAGAAAGTTTGTTTGGAGAACTGCCCAACTTCTTTAAAGATGAGAATGAGTTGAGAGAGATATGGAGCAACCCTGCAACACGAAAGATACTGTTAGAAGAGCTTGACGATGCTGGAT